>NZ_JBEUPD010000036.1:0-87923 GCF_040492135.1 Actinomadura sp. NPDC000600 | reverse complement strand
CACGCCGGCCGGCCCGCCGCGGCGCGCCCCGGGCCCGGACGCGGCGCGTCCCGGCCCGCGCACGGCTGCGACCACCGGCCCGACGCCCCGCTCGGTCCCGACGACCCGCGCGGCCTCGGCGAGTACACGCTGCTCGGACGCCTCGGCGAGGGCGGCCAGGGCGTCGTCTACCTCGGCCGGGACGGCGACGGCGAACTCGTCACCGTCAAGCTGCTGCGCGGCGGCGTCGCGGCCGGGCAGCGGGCGCGCAGCCGCTTCGTCAAGGAGGCGGACGCGGCCCTGCGGGTCTCCGGGCGGCACACGGCCCGCGTCCTGGACGCCGACATGACCGGCGACCGCCCCTACATCGTCAGCGAGTTCGTCGAGGGGCCCTCGCTCCAGGACGTCGTCGCCGACCGCGGCCCGCTCGCCCCGCCGCGGCTCCGCAAGCTCGCGCTGCGCACCGCCGCCGCGCTCGCCGCGATCCACCGCGCCGGGATCGTGCACCGCGACTTCAAGCCCGGGAACGTGCTGCTCGGCCCGGACGGCGCCAAGGTCATCGACTTCGGCATCGCCCGCACCGCCGACGCGACCCCGCTGACCACCGGCCCGGTCGGGACGCCCGCCTACATGGCGCCCGAGCAGATCGAGGACGAGCCGGTCGGGCCGCCCGCCGACGTGTTCGCGTGGGGCGCCACGATGGTGTTCGCCGCGACGGGGCGGCCGCCGTTCGGGACCGGGCCGAGCGCGGCCGTGATGCGGCGCGTGACGTCGCGCCGGCCCGACCTCGGCGACATGGAGGGCCCGCTGCGCGAGCTCGCGGCCCGCTGCCTGGACAAGAACCCCGCCGCGCGCCCGACGGCGCCGCAGATCGTCCGGGCGCTGCGCGAGGGGCAGGCCCCGGCGCCGAAGCCGCGCCCGACGCGGATCCCGCGCTACCGGTGGCGGATGATGGTCGCGCTCGGCGCCGTCGTGGCGGCCGGGTTCCTGCTCGGCGTCCTGGTCTGAGCGGCGTCCCGGTCCGAGCAGAAGGGCCCGTCACCAGTGCGGCGGGCGGTCCTCCAGCAGGCGCGAGTCGTCGTCGCCGCCGGCGCGCCACTCGCCCCACCCGGTGTCGGTGTCGTCGGACGTCTGGTCCGGCAGGATCTCCAGGTCGTCGTCCAGCTCGACCGTGCGGTCGTCGTCGGGTCCCACGCTCATGATCCCCATTGTCGGCGATCCGGCCGGAGTCCGCACCGTGATCCGCGGCAATTCGCACGGATCCGCCCGTGCTGTTCCGATCGTTCCGGTCAGGCCGTGCCGAGCGGCCGGGCGGCCAGCCGGCGCGCGAACTCCGCCGCGGCGGCGCCCGGGTCACCGGCCTCGGTGATCGCCCGGACCACCACGACGCGCTCCGCGCCCGCGGCGAGGACCTCGTCCAGGTTGCCGAGGTCGATGCCGCCGATCGCGAACCACGGCCGCGCGACGCGCTGCGCCGCGACGTACTCCAGCAGCTTGGGGCCGGGCGCGGGACGGCCGGGCTTGGTCGGCGTGGGCCACACCGGGCCCGCGCAGAAGTAGTCGGCGCCGGGCTCGGCCGCCGCCGCCGACGCCTGCTCCCCGGAGTGCGTCGACCGGCCGATCAGCATGTCGCCCCCGACGATCTCGCGGGCGGCGGGCACGGGCAGGTCGTCCTGGCCGAGGTGCAGCACGTCCGCGCCGACGGCGTGCGCGATGTCGGCGCGGTCGTTGACGGCCAGCAGCGCCCCGTGCCGCTCGCACGCCGCGCGGAACACCTCCAGGTGGGCCGTCTCCTGCCGGGCCTCCAGGCCCTTCTGGCGGAGTTGGACGATGTCGACGCCGTTCGCGAGCACGGCGTCGAGGAAGGCCGGCAGGTCCCCCTGGCGCTCCCGCGCGTCCGTGCAGAGGTAGAGGCGGGCGCGGCTGAGCCGGGCGCGCAGCGCGACGGCGTGCTCGGACGGGAGATGCCTGGACACGGCCGGGGAACGTCCTTTCGACAGATGATCAAGGGATCGCGCGCGTGCTGACCTCCCGCGCGCGACCCCGCGATCGTGTCACGTGCGTCGTACGGCGCCGGAGGCGGCCTAGAAGGCGAGCGCCTGGGCGCGGCGGCGGACCTCGGTCCCCCGGTTCTCGGTGAGCGCGTCCACCGGCGTCCCCGGCAGCGTGTCGTCGGCCGTGAACAGCCACCGGATCGTCTCGGCGTCGTCGAAGCCGGCGTCCGACAGGAGGGTCAGCGTGCCGGGCAGACCCTTCATGACCTGGCCGTCCTTGATGAAGGCCGCGGGGACCATCGGCTCCCCGCCCCGGCGCACCGCGAGGATGCGGTGCTCGTGGATGAGCTGCTTGATCCGGTTGGGCTTGATCCCGAGCCTGTCGGCGGTCTCCTTGAGGGTGAGCCACTCGCCGGCCAGGGCGTCGGTGCGGGGGTCCAGTGCGCTGTCAACGGTTGCGTGCATCTGCGTCACGCCCCCTTGCTACCACGCCTTCGGAAGACTCAAACCCGGTGCGCAGCCGTTACCCTCCATCGCCGATCGCTATCCGCGAACGGCCTGCCGGACGGGCACGTCCGGGTCGGCGATCGCCTCCGGATCCACGGGCGTCCCCGCCGCGATCACCCGCCGCGCCTGCACCAGGTCGCGGGGCCGGTCGACGGTGAGGACCGCGTCGAGGCGGTCGCCGGTCAGCCACACCAGCGCCCACTTGCGGCCGGACGGGTCGCCCCGGCGCACGAGCCGCTCGGACGCCGAGTGGTCGCCCGCGTACTGGACCATGCGCCCGAACTGCTCCGACCAGAAGTACGGGGCGGCGTCGTAGACGGCCTCCCGGCCGAGGAGGGCCAGGGCGGCGGTCTCGGGGGCGTTCAGGGCGGTGTCCCAGTGCTCGACGAGGAGCCGCCGGCCGTACCGGTGCGACCACCAGGCGGCGCAGTCGCCGACCGCGACGACGTCCGGGCGCAGCGCGCCGGGGGCCTCCTCGCCCGCGTAGGTCCGGAACGAGCCGTCGGTCACGACGCCGCGCTCCAGCAGCAGCCCCGAGCCCTCAAGCCACGACAGGACGGGCCTGACCCCGATGCCCACTACCACCTCGTCGGCGTCGATGCGCCCGCCCCCGGCGAGGGCGAGGCCGCCCTCGCGCACCTCGGCGACCTTGACCCCGGTCCGCAGCTCGACGCCGGCCTCCGCGTACCAGGGGGCGGTGAGCGCGCCGACCTCGGGCCCGACCGCGCCCGCCAGGGGCGTGTCGGCCGCCTCGACGACGGTGACCGCGCAGCCCTTGCGGGCCGCGGTGGTGGCGACCTCGGCGCCGATCCAGCCCGCCCCGACGATCACGATGCGGGCGCCCGGGACGAGCCGGGCGCGCAGGTCGCGGGCCTCGTCGATGGTGCGCAGCACGTGCTGGCGCCCGTCCCCGGGCAGGGTGATCGGGGCGGCGCCGGTCGCGATCACCAGGCCGTCGAAGGGGAGGTCGCCCGCCGTGGAGGCCACCGTCCCGCCGCGTCCGGGCTCGTCCAGCCGCAGACCGGTGGCGCGCTCGCCGAGCAGCAGCTCGCAGCGCAGCGCGTCCCAGTCGGCGTCCACGGTCGTGTCGTCGGACTCTCCCGCGAGGACGGCCTTCGACAGCGGCGGCCGGTCGTAGGGCCGGTGCCGTTCCGCCGACAGGAGGGTCAGCGCGCCCTCGTACCCCTTGCTCCTCAGGGCCTCCACGGCGCGCACGCCGGCCAGCCCACCACCCACGACGATGACCCTGTCCATGGAAGGCCACATTAACGGCCCGCGTTCCGCGGACGGACAGGTGGGTGGACAGGTGTCCAATCAGCCGCCCGCTCCCCCGAGGTCGTAAGGTGGTGACGAGCAGAAACCTGCACAGAACAGAACAAAGCGCGGGAGTCCGGTGCGACCGGGCTGAGAGGGCGGCTGAACGGGCCGCCGACCGCCAGGACCTGATCCGGATCATGCCGGCGAAGGGAGCGCGCATGGAGATAGCGATCATCGGCGCCGGGGTGGTCGGCCTGGCCACCGCCTGGCGCACCGCCGCCGGCGGCGCCGCCGTCACCCTCGTCGACCCCGCGCCCGCGTCGGGCGCCTCCTCCGTCGCGGCGGGCATGCTGACCCCCGTCAGCGAGCTGACCTACGGCGAGGAGCCGCTGCTGCGGCTCGGCCTCGCCTCCCGCGACCGCTACGGCGCGTTCGTCGCGGAGCTGGAGGAGCTGACCGGCCTGGAGACCGGCTACCGCACCGACGGGATCATCGAGGTCGCGTTCGACTCCGACGACCTGCGGTACCTGGACGACCTGCGCCGCTTCCAGGAGCACCTCGGCATCCCCGCGGAGGCGCTCACCGGCCGGGAGTGCCGGCGGCTGGAGCCGATGCTCGCGCCCGGCGTGCGCGGCGGCCTGCTCGCTCCGCGGGACGGATCGGTCGACCCCCGCAGGCTCGCCCCCGCGCTGCTGGCCGCGTGCGAGCGGCTGGGCGTCCGGCTCGTCCGGCGGCGGGCCGCGCGCGTCGTCGTCGAGAACGACGCGGCCGTCGGAGTCGGCCTGGACGACGGCACCGTGATCCGCGCGGACCGGGTGCTGCTGGCCGCGGGCCCGTGGTCGGGCGACGTCGGCGGGCTGCCCCTCGGGACCGTTCCACCCGTCCGCCCGGTGAAGGGGCAGGTGATCCGGCTGCGCACCCGGACGCCGTTCCTGCGGCGGCCTACCCGCGGCCTCGTCCGGGGATCCTCGGTCTACCTGGTGCCGCGCCCGGACGGCGAGATCGTCCTCGGCGCCACGCAGGAGGAGCTGGGCTTCGACACGCGCGTCACCGCCGGCGGGCTGTGGGAGCTGCTGCGCGACGCCCGCGAGCTGCTGCCCGGCATCACCGAGCTGGAGTTCGCGGAGGTCACCGCCGGGCTGCGGCCCGGCTCCCCCGACAACGCGCCCGTGATGGGGCCGACCGCGCTGGCCGGGCTGTTCGTCGGCACCGGGCACTTCCGCAACGGCATCCTGCTCACGCCGGTGAGCGCCGACATCCTGTCCGCGATGCTGCTGGACGGGCCCGTCCCCGAGGTCGCCGGGCCGTTCGCCCCCGACCGCTTCTCCCCCGAGGTGAGCGCATGAAGGTGATCGTCAACGGTGAGCCGCGCGAGCTGCCCGAGGGCGCGAGCGTGGCCGAGGTCGTCGCGTCCGTCACGGCCGCGGCGACGGGCGTGGCCGCGGCGCTGAACGACGAGGTCGTCCGGCGCTCGGCCTGGGAGGCCACGCCCCTGAAGGACGCCGACCGCGTCGAGGTGCTGACCGCGGTCCAGGGAGGGTGAGGATGGACACGAGGAACAGCGGCACAGGGAACACCGGCACCGACGGGCTGGTCATCGCGGGCGAGGAGCTGGACTCGCGGCTGATCATGGGCACGGGCGGGGCGCCCAGCATGGCGGTGCTGCGCGAGGCGCTCACCGCGTCGGGGACCGCGCTCACCACGGTCGCGATGCGCCGGGTGGACCCGGCCGCGCGCGGCTCGGTGCTGGACGTGCTGGCCGAGTGCGGCATCCGGGTGCTGCCGAACACCGCCGGCTGCTTCACCGCGGGCGAGGCCGTCCTGACCGCCAAGCTCGCCCGGGAGGCGCTCGGCACCGACTGGGTCAAGCTGGAGGTGATCGCCGACGAGCGCACGCTGCTGCCCGACCCGATCGAGCTGGTCGAGGCCGCCGAGCAGCTCGTCGACGACGGCTTCACCGTCCTGCCCTACACCAACGACGACCCGGTGCTGGCGCACCGGCTGGAGCAGCTCGGCTGCGCCGCCGTGATGCCGCTCGGCTCCCCGATCGGGTCGGGGCTCGGCATCCGCAATCCGCACAACATCGAGCTGATCGTGGAGCGCGCGAACGTCCCGGTGATCCTGGACGCGGGGCTCGGCACGGCGTCGGACGCCGCCCTCGCCATGGAGCTCGGCTGCGACGCGGTGCTCCTCGCGACCGCCGTCACCCGCGCGCAGTCCCCGGCGCGGATGGCCGCGGCGATGCGGCACGCGGTCGAGGCGGGGCGGCTCGCGCGGCTCGCCGGACGCATCCCCAAGCGCCGCTACGCCCAGGCGTCCTCCCCGTTCGAGGGCCTGGCGACGTCGTAGCGACGCTAAAGACCCACCTGTAGAAATATTCGCTAGACCTGAAATGTCGGGCACCACAGACTGAATCCGTCCACCGGAGCCGCAACCGCGCGAAACGCTTCGGTGTCGGTGGAAACATCCCCTACCTAAGGTGCGTGACATGCAGCAGGAAAGCGGCGCGCGCGTCGACAAGCTAGCGGTGGCGGCGGCAACGGTCACGGTGGTGTTCTGGGCCTCGGCCTTCGTCGCGATCCGCAGCGCGGGCGACGAGTACAGCCCCGGCGCGCTCGCCCTCGGCCGCCTCCTTTCCGGGACGGTCGTGCTGGGGGCGCTCTGGCTCGTCCGGCGCGAGGGCCTGCCGCCCAAGGCGGCCTGGCCCGGCATCGTCACCGCGGGCCTCCTGTGGTTCGGCTGCTACATGGTCGTGCTGAACTGGGGCGAGCAGCTCGTGGACGCGGGCACCGCCGCCCTCGTCGTCAACATCGGGCCGATCCTCATCGCGCTGCTCGGCGGCTGGCTGCTGAAGGAGGGCCTGTCGTCCCGGCTGGTGCTCGGCATGGCCGTCTCGTTCACCGGCGCCGCCGTCGTGGGGCTGTCGATGTCGGGCGAGGGCCGCTCGTCCGTCGGCGGGGTGCTGCTCTGCCTGGCGGCCGCGGTCACCTACGCCGCGGGCGTCGTCGCCCAGAAGCCGGCGCTGAGGCACGCGTCGTCGCTCCAGTTCACCACCTTCGCCTGCGCGATCGGCGCGGCGGCCTGCCTGCCGTTCTCCGGGCAGCTCGTCTCGCAGGCCGCGGACGCCCCCGCGGGCGCCACCCTCAACATGGTCTACCTGGGCGTCTTCCCGACCGCGCTCGCGTTCACGACCTGGGGGTACGCGCTGGCCCGCACGTCCGCCGGGAAGATGGGCGCCACCACCTACGCCGCGCCCGCCCTCGTGGTCATGATGTCGTGGCTGTTCCTGGACGAGGTCCCCGGCCTGGTCACCCTCGGCGGCGGGCTGCTGTGCCTCACCGGCGTGGCCGTCTCCCGCAGCACGCGGACGCTCCGCCGCCGCGTCCCGCCCGTCGCTCCCGCACCCGCCGCCCCGGAGGAGTCGCCCTCCGGACTCGTCGATGCTCATACTCGCGACTGATGAGATCCGCGGGGATTCCCCCGTAAACTCGCATCGATGGACACGACGGTTGCTGATCCACTCGTCGGGCGGGTGCTCGACGGGCGCTACCGCATTGAGTCCCGCATCGCCCGCGGCGGCATGGCCACGGTCTACCTCGCGCGCGACCTCCGGCTCGACCGCATCATCGCGATCAAGGTGATGCACGCGGGGCTCGCCTCCGACGAGGACTTCGTCGCCCGCTTCATCGGCGAGGCCAAGGCGGCCGCGGCGCTGTCCCACCCGAACGTCGTCGCCGTCTACGACCAGCGCACCGACGGCGAGCACGTCTACCTGGTGATGGAGTACGTCGCCGGCCGCACCCTGCGCGACGCGCTGAACTCGCTCGGCAGGCTCGGCCCGCGCGCCGCCCTGGAGATCATGCAGCCGGTGCTGGCCGCGCTCGGCGCCGCGCACCGGGCCGGCCTGGTGCACCGCGACGTCAAGCCCGAGAACGTACTGATCACCGAGGACGGCCAGGTCAAGGTCGCCGACTTCGGCCTCGCGCGGGCCGAGACCGCGAGCAAGATGACCAAGACCGGCATGATCATCGGAACGGTCGGCTACCTGGCGCCCGAGCAGGTGCTGTCCGGCAACGCCGACGTCCGCTCCGACGTGTACGCCGCCGGGACCATGCTGTTCGAGCTGATGACCGGGCGGCTGCCGCACCAGGGCGACACGCCCCTCGCCGTCGCCTACAAGCACGTGAACGAGACGGTGCCGCCGCCGTCGAGCGTCGTCCCCGGCATCCCCGCGCGGGTGGACGCCCTGGTCACCGACGCCACGAGCCACGACCCGGCCCGCCGCCCGCAGGACGCGAACCAGTACCTGGCCGAGGTCGCCGAGGTGTTCGGCGGCCTGCCGCGCGACTTCGACCGGCGCGTCGAGGAGTCGTCCCGCAACGCCACGAGCGTGCTGGAGGCGCCGCCGCCCGCCCACGGCCGCACCGCCCTCCTGGACGCCGACACCATGGCGCCCGAGTACGTCCCGCGCCCCACCCGCACCGACCGCGCGATCGGCGCCCTGACCGGCCGCTACGTCATGGTCGCCCTCGGGCTGATCGCGGCGGTCATCCTCGGCTGGGCCGTCTGGTACCAGACGTCCGGCCAGTACGAGCACGTCCCGTCCTCGATCATCGGGATGAAGGTCGCCGACGCCCGCGACCAGCTGGAGTCCGACGGCCTGGACGTGCGCACCGCCAAGGCGGTCTACAGCGACCGCGTCCACAAGGGCGGCGTCGCCAAGTCCGACCCGCCCGCCGGCGCACGCGTCGCCAAGGGCCAGACGGTCACGCTCACGCCGTCGAAGGGCATCACGCCGCGCGAGGTGCCCGACGTCGAGGGCAAGTCCGTCGCCGACGCCAAGAAGACCCTGGAGGACAAGGGCTTCACCGTCGGCCGGACGAGCACCACCCCCTCGCAGACCGTCGCCAGGGGCGACGTCATCAGCACCGACCCGGGCGCGGGCGAGAAGCAGTCCCCCGACGAGCCGGTCGCCGTCGTCGTCTCCAGCGGCATGTCGATGCCCGGCCTCCTCGGCCAGAACGGCGACTCCGCCGCCAACCAGCTGCGCTCCATGGGCCTGAACGTCACCGTCCAGAAGAAGCAGGTGGACGGCAAGCAGCCCGACACGGTGATCAGCCAGGACCCGTCCGAGGGCACCGGCGTCTCCCGCGGCGACGAGGTCACCATCGTCGTCAACAAGCGCGACTGCATCCTCGACGTCGGCGACGTCCACATCGGCTGCAAGGACGGCGACGGCAGCCAGAACGTCCCCGTCCCGGACCTGACCGGCCGCCGCGTGGGCGAGGCCAAGCGCGCCCTGGAGGACTCCGGCTTCCGGGTGAACGTGACGGGCTTCGGCGGCAACACCGTGCGCTTCCAGTCCCCGAACAGCGGCGAGGCCCCGCGCGGCTCCACCATCACGATCGTCCGGGGTCCCTGAGCGGCTAGTCTGAACGCGCCATGACCTCACCCATCAGCCCCGTCGGGGCACACGTGCCCGTGGCCGGCGGCCTCGCCACCGGCGGCCTGAAGTACGCCGCGGAGATCGGCGCCGAGGCGGTCCAGGTGTTCGTCTCCAACCCGCGCGGCTGGGCCCTGCCCGAGGGCAAGCCCGCCGAGGACGCCAAGCTCCGGGACGGCGGCCTCCCCGTCTACGTGCACGCCCCGTACCTGGTCAACCTCGGCTCCCCCACCCCGGAGACGCTGGAGAAGTCGCTGGCGGCCGTCCGCCACTCCCTGACCCGGGGCCGCGCCATCGGCGCCCGCGGCGTCGTCGTCCACACCGGCTCCGCCGTGACCCGGACCTACGACGAGGCCATGGCCCAGATCCGCGACCACGTCCTCCCCCTCCTCGACGAGATCCCCGAGGACGGCCCCGACCTGCTCCTGGAGCCCATGGCCGGCCAGAACAACATGCTCTGCGCCAAGGTCCAGGACCTGGGCCCCTTCTTCGAGCGCCTCGACCACCACCCGAAGCTCGGCGTCTGCTTCGACACCTGCCACGCCTGGGCCGCCGGCCACGACCTGACCGCCCCCGGCGGCGCCAAGGACACCCTCGACGCCCTGGTGGCCGCTGTAGGCGAAGGCCGCCTGAAACTGGTCCACGCCAACGACTCCAAGGACGCCTGCGCCTCCGCCAAGGACCGCCACGAGAACATAGGCGCCGGCCAAATAGGCGAGCCCCCCTTCGCCGACCTCTTCAACCACCCCGCCACAACAGGCGTCCCCTTCATAATCGAAACCCCAGGCCGAGCCCCCGCCCCCCACGCCAAAGACATAGAAACCCTCAAGCGACTCCGTTCCTGATTGCTCTTTCTTATTGCTTTTTCTCCTCCCTCGGGCCTGGCGGCCCTCCATCGTCGATAAAGCGGGCGATCGCTGGCATCGCTTCGTCTCGCCTTGCGGCTCGCTGCTGTGTTTAATGCAGTGCTCTCCTCCTTCGGGCCCTGAGGGCCCTCCATCGTCGAACACTGCGGCGATCGCTGGCATCGCTCCGACTCGCCTTGCGGCTCGCTTCGCGATCAGATTCTCGCAAGCTCGAATCTGCCTTCGGACGCGATCGCGGGCCTCAGGTCGTTGCGTGGTTGCTCTGGCGGCTGAGGTCGTTGCAGGAGTGGGTTCGCTACCCGGCCGCCGCGAGCCCTGAGGGCTGCCTCCGCCGCCGTCGCCGCCCTGTGAGTGCGCTGGCCCAGCCGGCCTTGCGGTCGACGCCTCTGGGCGTGACCGCCGCGAGCGCCCGTAGTACCTCGATAGACGAGGGACGCACTCATGTGGGAGGCGGCAGTGGCCGCCCACAGCAACCAACTACTGCAACGACTTCAGCCACTACAGCACCACGCGACAACCTGGGGGCCGCGATCGCGTCCGAAGGCAGTTTCGAGCGAAGCAAGAAACTGATCGCGCAGCGAGCCGCAAGGCGAGACGGAGCGATGCCAGCGATCGCCCGCTTTTATCGACGATGGAGGGCCGCCAGGCCCGAAGGAGGAGAAAAAAGCAATAAAAACAGCTCGGGCGCCGCTGGACAACCCCCCGACTGTTCAGCGACGCCCGAGCCACAGGTCGCGGGATCCCACCCCCCCGGTACGGGATCCTGCGACTCACGATCCGGCATGTGGCGCCGGATCTCCGGATTTGCTCTTGTGGGAGGGTTCGCGGCCGGGGGGCCGCCCGCCCCTCCTTGGGCGGTGTGGCGTGTGGTGCCACTGAGAACACTAGAGGGGCGGCGCCGCCTGTGGGCCCCAAGACGGCCCGGCACTCGATGAACGGTGTGTAGTCAGAGATATACGGAGCGTAGTCAGTCGATGAGCGGTCCGTGAGGCGGGACGAGCGGTTCCCGCTGCCGGGTCGCGGCAGGTGGGGGCGTCGCAAATGCCGCAAGGCGGGACTCAACGCGCGTACACGTCCTCGGGGAGGTGCAGTCTCGTCAGGGCGCGGTCGGCGCGGCGGGGGACGCGGCGGCGGGTCAGGAGGGACACGGCGACCATGACCGCGAACGCGGCGGGGGCGACCAGCGCGGCGGGCTCGGCCACGGCGGCGGCGGGCCAGCCGGTCAGGGGGACCTCGTAGAGGTGCAGGACGCCGGCCGCGACGGCGAGGCCGCCGCCGACGAGCAGGCCTGCGGCGGCGCCGGCGGCGGTCAGGCCGCGCCACCAGATGGCGAGGACGAGGAGCGGGCACAGGGAGCACGCCGACACGCACAGGGCGAGGGCGACGAGGCCCGCGGCGCTCTGCGCGCCGATCCTGGGGAGCAGGACGAGCGGGACGGCGAGCGCGAGCACCGTGGCGGTGCGGAAGGACGCGGTGCCTCTGCGGCGGGCGCACTGGGTGACCGTCCCGGCGATGGCGACGACGAGGCCGCAGGAGGTGGAGATGAACGCGGCGAAGGCGCCGAGGGTGATCAGCGCGGTGAGCAGCGCTCCGGCCGGTCCGGGGACGCGCTGGGGCAGCAGCAGGACGGTCGCGTCGGTGTCGCCGGTCATCAGCAGTTCGGGCGCGTAGAGGCGTCCCATGGCCGCGTAGATGGCGGGGAAGACCCAGAAGAGCGCGAGGAGGACCGGCACCAGCGCCGCCGTGCGGCGGGCGGTGCTTCCGCTCGGGTTCGTGTAGAAGCGCATGAGGATGTGGGGCAGCCCCATGGTGCCGAGCAGGATGCCCAGGAGCGCCGAGTAGGTGCGGTAGAGGCCGTGCTCCTGGCCGCGGCCGAACGGGGTGGCCCAGGTCTCGCCGTCCTGGACGGGCAGGCGGTCGGCATGGGGCACCGGCGCGCCGGCCGGGAAGACCACCTCGGTGGCCTGGCCGATGGCGTGCCGGCCCGCGGTCAGGGTCATCGCCCCGCCGTCGCGGCGGACGCCGTCCACGCGTCCGCGGGCGGTGACGATGACGGCGGCGGGGGCGACCACCTCGACCTCGGTGCGCACGTGGACCCGGGTGGTGTGCGCGAACCGCGCGGGCCCCTCGCCTACGGGGTCGGGGCGGCCGTCCATGTTCCACATGAGCAGCAGCGCCGCGGCGGGCACGGCGAGGGCGACCACTTTCACCCAGAACTGGAAGCTCTGGACGGCGGTGATGCTGTACATCCCGCCGGAGGTGACCAGCAGCAGCGTGACCGCGACGACGACGGCCCAGCCCGCCCACACCGGGGCGCCGGTCATCACGCGCAGCGTCACGCCCGCGCCCTGGAACTGGGGCAGCAGGTAGAACCAGCCGATGAAGCAGACGCAGCAGGTGACGATGCGCCGCACGGCCGGCGAGCCGAGCCTCCACTCGGCGAAGTCGGAGACGGTGTAGGCGCCGGACCTCCGCAGGGGTGCGGTCACGAACGCCAGGAGCAGGACGTATCCGGCGGTCGCCGCGACCGGCAGCCACAGCATGTCGGCGCCGTAGGCGAGCACCAGCCCGGCGGTGCCGAGGAACGCGGCGGCGGACAGGTACTCGCCACTGATCGCGGAGGCGTTCCGCCAGGGGGTGACGCCCCGGGAGGCGGTCAGGAGGTCGCCCGCGGCGCAGGCGGAGCGGCGGTCGTAGGCGCCGACGGCGGCGGTCGTCACCAGCAGTGCGAGGAGCGCCGCGACCGCCACGGCGGTCATCGCCGGCCCGCCGGTCTCGCCAGTTCGCGCTCGGCGCGCTCGGCCCGGGCGAACTGGCGGAGCGACACCGCGACCCAGACCGGCTGGATGCCGAACGCGAGGACGAGCCAGGGCAGCGGGACGCCGTGGACGCGGGCGCGGGCCACCGCCGGGACGAGCGCCATCAGCACCGGGAGCGCCGTCACCACGGCCATGACGAACGCGCCGGTGCCGAGGGCGGTGCGCAGCTGGGTGCGGATGAGGGCGCGGGTCTCGGCGGCGCCGATGGGCGGACCGGGAAGGGGCGGGACGGCGCGGACCGCATCGATATCGGTCAGGTCGGAATCGGCCGGGTCCGTATCGAACGGCGCGGGATCGGCCAGGGCGGTATCGGGCGGATCGGGGTCCGCCTGGTCGGCCGCGGGCGCCTCGGCGCCGGCGGTGCCGGTCCCGGCGCTCTCCGCAGTGCCCGGCGCCGCGCCCTCCGGCAGCGCGCGGGGGCGGACGGCCGCCCCTCCGGCGGCGGTCTCGCGGCGTTCATCGGTCATCGGTACCCTCCCCGGCGTCTCCGGGGCCTCCTGGGTCCCCGTCCGGCTGGTGGAACCTGCGGACGAACAGGTCGCGGACCTCGCGGGTGTGGCGGCGGCTGACCTGCAGCAGCTCGTCGCCGATCTGGACGGCCGCCCGGCCGCCGTCGAAGCGCAGCTCGGTGATGTGCGCCGCCGCGACGAGGGTGCTGCGGTGGATCCGGATGAAGCCCGCCCCCTCCCACCGCTTGGAGAGCGCCGACAGCGGCATGCGGACCAGGTAGCCGCCGTCGGCGGTGTGCAGCCGGACGTAGTCGCCCTTCGCCTCGACGTGGGTCACCGCGCGGCGGGACACCAGGCGCGTCCGCCCGCCGAGCTCGACGGGGATCATCTCGTCGTCGGGGTCGGGGGCGGCCTCCCCCGCGGTCCCGGACGTCCGGCGCGCGGCCGACGCCACCCGCCCGACCGCCACGGCGAGCCGCTCCGGGCGGACGGGCTTCAGCAGGTAGTCGAGGGCGCCGAGCTCGTAGGCTGCGACGGCGCAGTCGTCGTGCGCGGTCACGAACACCACGGGCGGCGGCGCGGCGAACCCGGTGAGCAGCCGGGTGAAGTCGAGCCCGTCGAGCCCCGGCATGCGGATGTCGAGGAACACGGCGTCGAGGCGCTCGCCGTCGACGAGCATGCGGCTCAGGTCGCGCAGCGCGGACGAGGCGTCCGCCGCCCCGGTGACCCGCCCGATCCGCGGGTCCTTGCGGAGCAGGTAGGTCAGCTCCTCCAGGGCGGGGCGTTCATCGTCGACGGCGAGGACGTGAAGCATGAGGGCGACTTTGCCGCGATTACCGTCTGTCCGCAATCGGTTCCAAAAAGTGAGTGGCGTGTCGCCCGGATCGCCCCTCAGTCGGGAAAGACGCCGGGACGGTACTTCGGAACGCGCAGATTGACCTTGGTTCCGGCGCCGAGCGCTGTCTCGACGGTGAGCCCGTACTCCTCGCCGTAGACCTGGCGCATGCGCGCGTCGACGTTCGCGAGGCCGATGCCGGGGCCGCCCTCCGGCCGGTCGTGGGTCGCCACGCTCCCCCAGCCGGTGGGCCCGGGGCGTCCGAGCGGCGCCGAGAGGATCTCCTCGAGCCGTTCGGGGTCCATGCCGATCCCGTCGTCCTCGACGCTGATCGCGGCCTCGGCGCCCGAGTCGCGGGCCGTGATCGAGATGTGGAACGCCTCGCGCCCGCCCGCCATGCCGTGCCGGACGGCGTTCTCCACGAGCGGCTGGAGCGCCAGGAACGGAACGGCGACCGGCAGGACCTCCGGCGCGACCTCGACGTCGCACCGCAGCCGGTCGCCGAACCTGGCGCGCTCCAACAGCAGGTAGCGGTCGATCGAGCGGAGCTCGTCGGCGAGCGTGGTGAAGTCGCGCGGGTTGCGGAACGAATAGCGGGCGAAGTCGGCGAAGTCGAGCAGCAGGCCGCGGGCGCGCTCGGGATCGGTGCGGACGAACGAGGCGATCGTGGTCAGCGAGTTGTAGACGAAGTGCGGGGAGATCTGCGCGCGCAGCGCCCGCAGCTCGGCCTCGGCGAGGCGGACGCGGGCGGAGTCGAGCTCGGCCAGTTCGAGCTGGCCGGTGACGAGCCGGGCCGCCTCCCCGACCGCGCGGACCCGCGCGGTGGACGGGCTCGGCCAGTACGCGGTCAGCGCCCCCTCGACGCGGCCCTCGACGGTGAGCGGGGCGACCATCGCCACCTGGACGCCGCAGCGCGGGTCGCCGCACGCGAGCGGCTCGGGCGCGATGACCCGGGGCCGGCCGGAGGCCAGGACCGGCAGCGCGTGCGCGACCGCCTCGTCGGCGTGGGCGCCGCGGCCGGCGCCGTCCCAGGCCAGTAAGCGCGGGGCGTCGCGCCCGCCCGCCCCCGCCTGGGCCGGACCGTCCGGCTCGGAGGGATCACCTGGATCGTCGGGGCCGTCCGGGTCGGCCGGCGGGCGCACCGCCACGATCGCGACCGCCTCGGCGCCGAGCAGCGCCCGCAGCAGCCGGGTCGACCTGCGCGCCGCGTCGCCGGTGAGCCCGGCCCGCAGCGGGGGCGCGGCGTGCGCGATCAGGTGCAGGGCGGCGAACGCCGCCGACTCCGCGGGCTCGGCGGGCCCGCGCCGCGGCAGGAGGCACCACCTGCGCGGCGCCCAGACCCCGCTGACCCCGGCCGCCGCGGCGCACACCACGACATCTGTGACGGACGGTAGGTCCATGGAAACGTACGGTAATGGCTATCATCGCCGCGGGTGCGGCTGTTGCCGATATACCGAGGTCTCGAATGGGACACGCTCGGCCCGCGCGGCCGGCCCGCCCGGCGGACCAATCACAGCGGGGGCGATTCGCCCTCGTCCTCCTGGTAGGAGTAGCGCTGCTCGCGCCACGGGTCGGCGACGTTGTGGTAGCCGCGCTCCTCCCAGAAGCCCCGGCGGTCCTTCACCAGGTACTCGACGCCCCGGACCCACTTCACGCTCTTCCACGCGTACAGGTGCGGGATGACGATGCGGAGGGGGAAGCCGTGGTCGGGCGTGAGCCGCTCGCCGTCGTGGTGGGTGGCGAACATCGTCCCCTCGGCGAGGAAGTCGCTCATCCGGATGTTGGCGCTGTAGCCGTACTCGGCCCAGACCATGACGTGCGTGACGTCGGGCGCGGGCGGCGCCAGCTCCGTGATCGCCGTGCCGGGGACGCCCTCCCACTCGTTGCCCGGGATCGTGAACTTGGTGACGCAGTGGAAGTCGGCGACCGACCGGGCCTTCGGCAGCGCGTCGAACTCGTCCCAGGTCCAGCGGTGCTGCTCCCCCGACTCGGTGGCGCCGAAGACGCGGAAGTCCCAGTCCTTGGGACGGAACTTCGGCACGGGACCGTAGTGCAGGACGGGCCAGCCCCGGGGGACGTACTGCCCGGGGGGCAGTTCGCCCGGCTGCGGCGCGGACTGTTCGGGGTGCGTCATGACGCGGCCATCCTGCCATCCGGCGTGACCTGAGCCATATCCGGGGTGCGTGCGGGCCGCGCGTCCGGACATCGGCTACGCTTGGGCCCGTGCGCAACGTCGTGTATTTCTTTTGGCTCGACCAGCCCGGACGGCTGGTCTGCCAGACGCTGCGCTGACAGACCACGAAGGCGAAAGCCCCGGGCCGGCCGGCCCGGGGCTTTCGCCGTTCCGGGGACGGACCGGCTTCCCGGGGCCTGAAGGAGAGGCAGCACACCCATGGTCGTCGTCATGGCCCCGGAGGCCAGCGAAGCGGATGTCAGAGCCGTCGTCTCACTGGTCGAGACGGCGGGAGGCGACGCCTTCATCAGCCGCGGCGTGGAGCGGACCATCGTCGGGCTGGTGGGCGACGTCCAGCAGTTCGGCACGCTGAACCTGCGCGGCATGCGCGGCGTCAGCGACGTCATCCGTATCTCGGCGCCCTACAAGCTGGTGAGCCGCGAGAACCACGGCGAACGCTCGGTCGTCCGGGTCGGCGGGGTGCCCATCGGCCCCGGCACCATGACGCTGATCGCCGGCCCGTGCGCGGTGGAGACCCCCGAGCAGACCCTCGGCGCGGCGCAGATGGCGCAGGCCGCGGGCGCGACGCTGCTGCGCGGGGGCGCGTTCAAGCCGCGGACGTCCCCTTACGCGTTCCAGGGCCTCGGGGAGGCGGGGCTGCGGATCCTCGCCGACGTCCGCGAGGAGACCGGCATGCCGATCGTCACCGAGGTCGTGGACGCCGCCGACGTCGACCTCGTCGCCTCCTACGCCGACATGCTGCAGATCGGCACCCGCAACGCGCAGAACTTCGCCCTCCTGCAGGCGGCCGGCGAGTCCGGCAAGCCGGTCATGCTGAAGCGCGGCATGAACGGGACGATCGAGGAGTGGCTGATGGCCGCCGAGTACGTCGCGCAGCGCGGCAACCTCGACATCGTGCTGTGCGAGCGGGGCATCCGCACCTTCGAGCGCGCGACCCGCAACACCCTCGACATCTCCGCGGTGCCGGTGGCGCAGCGCCTCTCCCACCTGCCGGTGATCGTGGACCCGTCGCACTCGGGCGGCAGCCGCGACCTCGTCCTGCCGCTGACCCGCGCGGCGATCGCGGTCGGCGCCGACGGCGTGATCATCGACGTGCACCCGCACCCGGAGACCGCGCTGTGCGACGGCCCGCAGGCCCTGGTGGACGGCGACCTGCGCGAGCTCGCCAAGCTCGTCCGCGACCTGCCCCCGATCGTCGGCCGCTCCCTCACCAGGAGCGAGGACCCCGACGCCGTCCCCGCGTGACCGCGCGTCCCCGCCTGACCCGGTAGCGGGTATCGTCCTGAACCATGGCTTACTGGGCACCTGATTGCGGACCGCCGCGCTCCTGACGGGGCGCGGCGACCGCATTCCCTGCTGATCACGACACGGCCCGGCGCGAGCGTGCGCCCGGCCGCGCCGTCCTGCGCCCCGAATCCGGACCATCTCCTCCGATTCGAGCCCAGGAGCCCTTCTCCGTGTCGCACAACACCTCTCTTCGGCGCGCGTCCGAAAAGCCTTCGCCCGCCCGCGCCCGGCGCGGCGGCGCCGACGTCCTGCTGGCGGCCGCCCTCTGGGGGACGACCGGCACCGTCCGCACGTTCGCGGACGGCGCCTCCCCCTACTCGGTCGCCGCGGTCCGCATCGTCATCGGCGGGCTGGTGCTGCTGGCCCTCGCCGCGTCCACGCGCGGCGGCGCCGGGCTGCGCCGCCTGCTGGGCGACCGCCGCAACCTGCCGCTCGTCGGCATCGGCGCGGTCTCCATCGCCGTCTACCAGACGGCGTTCTTCGTCGCCGCGGGCCGTACCGGCGTCGCGGTCGGCACCGTCGTCACGATCGGGAGCGCGCCCGTGTTCAGCGGCGTGCTCGGGCTGCTCGCGCGCCGGGCCGTCCTGACCGGGCGGTGGACGCTCGCCACGGCGGGCGCCGTCGCGGGCTGCGCGCTGCTCGTCGGCGGCGGCCGGGACGCGGGCGCCGAGCCGCTCGGCATCGGGCTGGCGCTGCTGTCCGGGCTGTCGTACGCGGTGTACGCGACGGTGGCGTCCGTCCTCATCACCCGCGGCGAGGAGGACCGGGCCGTCGCTGCGGCGCTGTTCGGGGCGGCGGCCGTCCCGCTGCTCCCCGTCCTGCTCGCCGGGCCGACGGGCTGGCTGCTCACCGGGAGCGGCTCGCTCATCGCGCTCTACCTCGGCGTGGTCACCACGGGCGGCGGCTACCTGCTGTTCGCCCGGGGCCTGCGCACGACGCCCGCCACGACGGCGACGACCCTGACCCTCGCGGAGCCGGCGGTGGCAGCGGTGCTCGGCACGGCCCTGCTGGGCGAGCGGCTGGGCGGCGCGGCGCTGGGCGGCCTCGTGCTGCTGGCGGCGAGCCTCGTGGTCCTCGTGGCGCCCGGGCGGCGGCGCGGCCGCCGCTCGGGCGCACAGGGCGGTAACGAATTGGTCTGAACCATTGGCCGGGCGCGGCGCGGCGAGGATGATGACCGGCATGACGACGGGAGATGGTGACGCCGGGGGGCGGCTCTTCCCGGAGGACCTGGACGGGGTCGACCCGGTCGCCACGGTGCTGCTGGCGGATGCCCGCCGCGCCCTGTCCGCCTACCCGGAACTGGTGGCCCTGGGGGCCGTGTTCGCGGCCGCCGAGCAGGTTCCGGGCGGCTGGCAGGTCGTGACCCCGTTCGACCCGCTGCCGCAGGGCGCGCGCGAGATCCTCGCCGACCATCTGGAGGACCGGGCGGCGCCCGGCTCCGGCGCGGCGGCGCGCGGGCTCGCGGCCGCGGCCCGGACGCTGCGGCACGAGCCGGCCGACGAGGTGGCCGCGGGCGGGCGGCGGTTCCGGATCGTGCGGATCGAGCAGCTGGTCCGCACCGGCCCGGACGGGCCCGAGCCGCCCCGCCCGACCGACCTGGACCCGCTGCCCGCGGCCGGGCGCGTCCCGCCCGCCCGCGCGTACGAGCTGCTGCCGGAGGACGGCCCGGCGTCCGACCTCGCGACCGCCGAGCTGCTCTGCCAGGTGCTGGACGCGGCGGCGGCAACGGGGAGCGAGCCGTCCGGCGCGTTCCTCACCCCGGTCGCGCTGGCGCCCGCGTTCACCGTCGCCGAGCGCGGCGAGCGGCGCTGGCGGCCCGTGGGCCGGCTGTACGACGCGCCGCAGCAGGCCCGCGACTCGCTGGCCACCTACTTCAGGCACGTGGTGCCCGCGGTGGAGAGCCCGGCCGCGGTGGACGTCGCCCGGTTCGCCGAGGCGGCGGAGCTGATGGAGGACCGCACGCGCCGCAACGGCATCGCCGTCGCGGGGCGCCGCTTCCGGATCGTCCGCATCGAGCGGATCACCCTGCTGGGCCCGGACGGCCCTGAGCCCCCGCGCCGGACGGACTTCGACGCCCGCTGACCCGCCCGCACACCCGGCACCCGCCCGCACACCCGGCACCCGCCCGCACACCCGGCACTCGCCCGGCCAGGCGGCCCGCCGGGCCGGGGCGGCCAGGCCCACCGGGCCAGATCAGGCCAGGCGAGCCGGGTGGAGCGCCCCGGTCCGCGGCGGGGCGAGATCGGACAACCCCATGTCGAAGCCGCGCGCCGGACCGCGCGGATCAAAGCGGCCCGGCGCGAGGCGACCTGGAACCTGTCTCGAACTGGCCTCGCCACGCGCGCGAACGCGTGACCTGGCCGGTGGAGCGAAGCCGGAGGCGAGCGGAACCGGGCAGATCGCGAAGCGATGCCGCGTTCGCCCAGGCACGGTCACGCAGCGAGCCGCCAGGCGAGCGAAGTGGGCCGGGACTGCGGTTACGCCGCGCCGTAGGCGGGGCGGTGCTCCTGGACGGACGCGGCGAGCTGGTCGGCGAGCTCGCCGACGTCGAGGCGCTTCTCGATCTGGCGCAGGTCGCCGATCTTGGCCCGGGTCTCGGCGCGGCGGGGCGCGAGCAGGGTGCAGCAGTCCTCGTCGGGCAGCTCGGAGATCGGCAGGGTCCGGATGCGGCGCGCCTGGTCCATGATCTCGACCTTGTCCATGCCGACGAGGGGCCGCAGGATCGGCAGCTCGACGGCGTCGTCCAGCGCGGTGATGTTGGCGAGGGTCTGGCTGGACACCTGCCCGAGCGCGTCACCGGTGATCAGCGCGGAGCCGCGCAGCCGGCGGGCGAGGACCTCGCCGGTGCGCAGCATCAGCCGGCGCTGCGCGATCACCGCGAGCCGGTCGGCGCCGGACGACTTGATCTGCTGCTGCGCCTTGCCGAACGGCACGACGAACAGCCGGGACCCGCCCTGGAACTTGTCCAGCTCGCGGACCAGCGCGTACGCCTTGTAGATCGACTCGGGGCCGGTGAACGGCATGCCGGAGAAGTGCAGGTAGTCGACCCGCAGGCCGCGGCGCATCATCCGGTACGCGGCGACGGGCGAGTCGATGCCGCCCGACATCAGCACCAGGCCGCGGCCGCTCATCCCGACGGGCAGGCCGCCCTGCCCGGGCAGGCCGCCGGAGTAGACGAACACCTCGTCGCGGTCGACCTCGATCGAGAGGGTGTGCTCGGGGTCCTTGAGCCGGACGGGCTGGCCGTAGCGGGCGGCGACGAGCGCGCCGACGTGCCGGTCGAGCTCGGTGGAGGTCATCGGGAACCGCTTGTCGCGGCGCCGCGACCGGACGGCGAACGTGCCCGTCCGGCCGTCCATGAGCTCCAGGGCGGCGCGCTCGACGCTGGCGACGTCCTTGCCGACCCGCCAGGCGCGGTGCGCCCACACGATGCCCATGACGTCGGTGATCCGCTGCGCGATCCGCTCCATGGTGGCAAGGTCGGCATCATTCTTGCGGACGATGAAGACGCCGTGCCGCCGGACGACGTCCACCCGGGCGATCGGCCGGACGGCGGTGCGCACGTTGTCGGCGAGGCGGCGCTCGAACTGCTCGCGGTTCTTGCCCTTGAGGACGACCTCGCCCAGTTTGAGCAGGACGCACGGCTCGCCGTCGACCGGCGACTGCTCCCGGACGTCCGCCGGCGCGGTGTCGAGCGTGGTCATGCGGGATCCTCCTGGCGGGAACAGGGTCGAACGAACAAGATGGACGAACAGGGTGGAAGCGGGGAACTTCCAGTGTGGCCCAGAGAAGGCAACACCGCGACCCGGAATCCCTGTTCCCGCGCGGGCGGATCAGCCGAAGAAGACCTCGGCCTCGGAGTAGCGCTCCAGCGGGACGGTCTTGAGCTCCTTGGTGGCCTCGTCGAGCCCGACCCGGATGATGCTCGTGCCCTGGAGGGCCACCATCTTGCCGTAGTCGCCGTCCTTGACGGCGTCGATGGCCTGGAGGCCGAAGCGGGTGGCGAGGACCCGGTCGAACGCGGTGGGGGTGCCGCCGCGCTGGATGTGCCCGAGCACGGTGGCGCGGGCCTCCTTGCCGGTGCGCTTCTCGATCTCGTCGGCGAGGGCCTGCCCGATGCCGCCGAGCCGGACGTGGCCGAACGCGTCCCGCTCCCCGGTCTGCAGCTGCATCTGGCCGTCGATCGGGTGCGCGCCCTCCGACACCACGATGATCGGCGCGTAGCGGGTCTTGAACCGGCTCTCCACGTACTCGCAGACCTTCTCGATGTCGAAGGGCCGCTCGGGGATGAGGATGACGTTGGCGCCGGCGGCCATGCCGACGTGCAGCGCGATCCAGCCCGCGTGCCGGCCCATGACCTCGCAGATCAGCGCGCGGTGGTGGCTCTCGGCGGTGGTGTGCAGCCGGTCGACGGCCTCCATGCCGATGTTCACCGCGGTGTCGAAGCCGAAGGTGTAGTCGGTCGCGTTCAGGTCGTTGTCGATCGTCTTCGGGACGCCGACGACGTTGACGCCGTTGGCGTACAGCTCGCGCGCGACGCCGAGGGTGTCCTCGCCGCCGATGGCGATCAGCGCGTCCACGCCGAGGCCGGCGAGGTTGTCCTTGATCCGCTCGACGCCGCCCTCGACCTTGACCGGGTTGGTCCGCGAGGAGCCGAGGATCGTCCCGCCGCGCGGCAGGATCCCGCGCACGGCCTGGACGTCGAGGGCCACGGTGTCGCCTTCGAGCGGCCCGCGCCAGCCGGCCCGGAACCCGACGAACTCGTAGCCGTAGACCTGGACGCCCTTGCGGACGACCGCGCGGATCACCGCGTTCAGGCCGGGGCAGTCGCCGCCCCCGGTCAGCACTCCGACGCGCATGCCGTCACCTTCTCCCGCCACCGGACTCCTCCCTCGATCGAGGTTTCCAGACTAGTCGCCGCACGCGGCGGCACGGGCCTTCCGAAAGGTCCCGGCGCGCCGACATTGGTCTAGACCATAGCCCGTCGCGGGCGCCGGCGGCACACCGTTCGCCCGGACCGCCGCCTCAGCCGGACGGGCCCCGGCCGAGGACGCGGACCCGCCCCCGGAACAGCACCGCCGCTCCCCCGGGCAGGCGCCGCACCGCCGCCCGGCGCGGGCGCGGCGGCTCCCGCCCGTCATAGGACCACCGGACCTCGGCCAGCGCCAGTTCCCGCGCCGCGTCGCCGGCGAGCCGGTCCCGGTGCTCGCGCGCGAAGTCCCAGCCGTCCCGGAAGGAGCCGCGCGTCGGGCGCTCGGCCGCCCACGCCGCGAAGGCCCCCTTCCAGGACGCCCCGTGGGAGGCGGCCAGCGCGGGCCAGGCGCGGGCGACCTCGCCGGCGCGCTTGAGCAGGATCCCGTGCGCGGCCGCCCGCACCGCCCCGGCGTCGAACCCGTCCGGGAGCGGCCCGCCCGCCGTCATCGCCCGGACGAGCGCCTCCTGCGCCGCCGCCAGCCCGGCGTCGAACCCGCTCATGCCCCTGATCCGCTCATGCGTTCCGATCCGCTCATGTGACGGGCGCCAGTCCGGAGGCGGCGGCGATGGCGTCCAGCTCGGCCCGCAGCTCCGCGGCGGGCGGGTAGCGGCCGTCGCGCTCCAGCAGCAGGCCGGGCGGCCGGTGCCGCGTGCACAGCTCCCCGACCAGGTCCAGGACCTCGGCGGGGACGGCGGCGGCATGCGTGTCGTGGTACCGCCCGCCCTCTTCCGAGCCGCCGGCGACGTGGCAGTAGGCGATGCGGTCGAGCGGCAGGCGGTCGAGGAGGCGGACGGGGTCCTCGCCCCGGTTGCGGGCGTTGGCGTACACGTTGGCGACGTCCAGCAGCAGGAGGGCACCGGTGCGCTCCAGCAGCTCGGTCAGGAAGTCGGCCTCGGTGAACTCGGCGTCCGGCCAGTCGAAGAGCGTTGCGATGGGCTCCAAGGCGAGCGGGACGGGCAGCTCCGCCTGCGTGCGGCGGATGTTGGCGGTCAGCGCGTCCAGGGCGGCCCGGGTGCGCGGCACCGGCAGCAGGTGCCCGGCCTCGACGCCGCCCGCGCGGACGAACGCGACGTGCTCGCTCACCAGCGGCGCGCCGAGCGCCTCGGCGCAGGCGGCCAGGTGCGCGACGCGCTCGGCGGCCACGGGCTCGGCGCCGCCGAGCGACAGCCGAACCCCGTGCGGGACGATCACCGCGCCGCGGTCGCGCAGCGCGAGCAGCTCGGGCGCGGGCCCCGCCGGATGCACCGACTCGGCGATCACCTCGGCGAACCGCAGCCCCGGCAGGGCGCCCACGAACCCGGCGATCTCGGGGCGCCAGCCGATCCCCACGCCCAGCCGCACGTCAGCTCCCACCGCCGCAGCCTCCGCCACCGCCGCAGCCTCCGCCTCCCCCGCAGCCGCCCCCGCCGCCGCAGCTGCTTCCGCCGCCGCACGAGCCGCCGCCACCGCAGGAGGACGACGAGCACACCGAGGCGGTCGACGAGCACACGTAGCCGTCCGACGAGGAGGACGACCCCGACGAGGCCCCGGAGACGGCCGCGACCCGGGTCATCTCCAGGTAGCGGCCGAGCCCCACGGTCTGGGCGAACGTCGGGTCGAGCGCCATCAGCGCGGGCGTGCCGAACAGCGCCACGCCCATGAGCGCGGCCTGGGGCGGCAGCCCGGTGTAGGACGGCGTGTGCTCCGGATCGAGGCCGGTCTCGGACTCCTTGAGCCGCTCCACGGCCTGCTTGCCCTCCTCCGTCCGCTCGCCGGACGTGTCGAGGCCGAGAGCGCCGGCGGTGAGGCCCATCAGCGCGATCACCGGAACGGCCTTGGCCGGGAACCCGCTGAAGGCGTCGCTCAGGACGAAGGCGACACCGCCGACCAGCACCCAGCCGAACATGACCAGCTGGAGGGTCCGCAGCCGGCGGCGCCCGCTCGGCGAGAGCAGCATGCCCAGCGCGACGAGGCCGTCGCGGAGCTGGTCGAGCGCCGCGCGCACGCCGGGCTCGGCCGTCAGCTCGGCGAGCGTCCCGGCCCGGCCGACCGCGATCGCCCCGAAGACGGCCGCGTCCAGCGGCTTGCCGGCCGCGTGCGGGCCGGAGGCCGACGGCCCGGTGGCCATCAGCCGGCCGTCGGCGTAGGCGTCGACGGCGCCGTCCAGCCGCAGCGCCGTGATCGAGGCCGCGATCGCGTGCCGCCCGCCGCCGTGCAGGTAGGCGACCTCGTACGGGTGCAGCCTGCGCAAGGGGGGCGTGCCGCGCTTCACCGCCGCCCGGCGGCCCCGAAGGATCTTCAGAAGCACGAGTCCGACCAGGATGTGGGCCGCGAGGAACCCCAACTGGGGGCCCAGGATCTCGTCCGCCATGGCGCGCTCCCGTCGCGATGCACTTTTGCGCGATTTGACGCAGGCGGCGCCACGGCGGTTCGCCCCCCGCGCTACTCCTCTTCGTCGAGGCCCTTCTCGATGGCGTAGCGGACGAGCTCGACGCGGTTGTGGAGCTGGAGCTTGCCGAGGGTGTTCTGCACGTGGTTCTGCACCGTCCGGTGGGACAGGACGAGGCGCTGCGCGATCTGCTTGTACGTCAGCCCCTTCGCGACGAGGCGCAGCACCTCGGTCTCGCGCTCGGTCAGCCGCGGGGCGCCGTCGTCCTCGCGGGCCGGGGCGGCGGCGAGGCGGCGGTACTCGCCGAGGACGAGGCCGGCGAGCCCGGGGGTGAAGACGGCGTCGCCCTCACCGGTCCGCCGGACGGCGTCCAGGAACTCGTCGCGGGCCGCGGACTTGAGCAGGTAGCCGGTCGCCCCGGCCTTGACCGCCTCCAGGACGTCCTGCTGCTCGCCGCTCGCCGACAGCACCAGCACGCGGACGGGCGGGTCGGCGGCGGCCAGGCGGCGGGTCACCTCGACCCCGCTGAGATCGGGCAGCTGGAGGTCGACCACGGCGACCTGCGGGCGAGCGGCGGCGGCGATGCGGACGGCGGCACGGCCCTCCCCGGCGGTCGCGACCACGTCGTGGCCGGCCTCGGCCAGGTCGCGGGCCACGGCCTCGCGCCACATCGGATGGTCGTCCACGACCATGACCCGGAGGGGAACCTCGCTCACGGTCACACCCTAGCCCGCGGCACGGTCATCTCGATCTCGGTCCCGTCGCCCTCCGCGGAGAAGATCGTGACGGTCCCGCCGAGGTCGGCGATGCGGCCGCGGATGGACTGGGCGACGCCGAGCCGCCCGTCCGCGGCGGCGCGGTCGAGCCGCCCGGGGGGCATGCCCGGCCCGTCGTCGCGGACGCTGACGGTGACCTCGCCCGCGCCGTCCTCCAGCAGGACCCACGCGCGGGCGCCGTCGCCGCAGTGCCGCCGGACGTTGTCGAGCGCCGCCGCCACCGCGGCCTCGACCTCCCTGGCGGCGTGCGGGGGCAGCCGCACCTCCGTGGCGGGCGTCGAGACCGTCACGGAGGTGGACGCGTGCCCGGTCAGCAGCGGGCGCAGGTCGGTCCCGGCGCCCGTGCCGGGAGGCTCGGGCGGCGGCGCCGAGCCCGCGCCGATGAGGGAGCGCAGCGCCGCCTCCTGCTCGCCCGCCAGGCGGCCGAGCTCGGCCGCCTCGCCGCCGAGCTCGCCGCCGCGCCGCTGCACCATCGCGAGGACCTGCAGCACCGAGTCGTGGATGCGGCGCGCGAGCCGTTCCCGCTCCCGGGTCGCCGCCTCCAGCTCGACGGCCCGCGCGAGGCGCGCCTCCGCCTCCCGCGCCAGCCGGACGACGTGCCCGACGACGAGTCCGGCGAGGAACAGCAGCACGATTCCGTTGATCGTCGTCCCGCCGATGCCGCCGGCCGTCCCGGCGACCGCGTGCACCGCCAGGTTCGCTGCGGCGAGTACGGCCGCGGCGGCGAGGCCGGCCCGCCGCCCGCCCGCGACCGCCCACGACAGCACCGCGGCCGCCACCCACGACACCGGCAGCGTCGGGCGCCCGGCGGTGATGTGCCGGGTCGTCTCCACCCACGCCGTCGCCAGGACGCAGGCCGCCGCGACGGCGAGGTCGGCGGCCAGCAGCGTCCGCGCGCGGCGTCCCAGGCCGTCCAGGGGGAACGAGGCGGGGCCGAAGGCGAACGACGCGTACCCCGTCCACACGGCCATGGCGGCGAGGACGGCCCATCCGCCGAGCGGGTGGGCGTAGCCGCCGGAGTTCATGGCGATCAGGATCGCGGCGTAGCAGAGCGCGAGGCCGCGGTAGACCGCGACGGCCCGCCACAGGGCGGTCTCCAGGCCCGTCCCGCGCGGCTCAGCCGCGGTCACTCAGCCCTCCGTCGTCGTCCTCGACGGGACGCACCTCCTTGCCGGCCAGCTCCGCCTTCACCTCGGCGGAGTACCGGTCGACGTACTCCTGACCCGACAGGTTCCGGATCGCCATCATGATCTCGTCGGTGATCTCGCGGAGCACCTCGTGGTCGTCCTCGCGCCCGTAGTAGCGGGAGAAGTCCATCGGCTCGCCGAACCGCACGCCCGGCCGGATCCCGAGCCGCGGGTACGGCCTGCCGGGCGGCATCAGCTCGAACGTGTTGATCATCGCCATCGGGATCACCGGCACCCGCGACTTCAGCGCCAGCCGCGCGACCCCCGTCTTGCCGCGGTACAGCCGGTTGTCGGGCGCCCGGGTGCCCTCGGGGTAGATGCCGAGCAGCTTGCCCTCGCCGAGGATGCGCAGCCCCGTCTGCAGCGCCGCCTCGGCCGCCGAGCCGCCGGTCCGGTCGACCGGCACCACCCCGACGCCGGTGAAGAACCCCTTGCTGACCAGCCCCTTGATCCCCCGGCCGGTGAAGTACTCCTCCTTGCCGATGAAGAAGATCGGGCGCATCAGCGGCAGCGGGCCGAAGAAGTGGTCGGCGAACGACAGGTGGTTGCTCACCATCAGCGCCGGCCCGCGCTTCGGGACGTTGCGCACCCCCCGGTTCCGCGGCCACCACAGCAGGTACATGACCGGGGAGAGGACGATCCTCAGCATGATCCAGAACCAGAGCATCGTTCGCGGGCACCTTTCCTCGGACCGAGCGGACGCCTCCGGGCGGGCCTGCCCGGTCCTGGCCGACGGGGGATGATGGGACATCTTCCCACTCTCCGTCCCATCGATCTACCGGCCGGTACCTCTCAGCGGAACCCGGCCGCGCTCCGGCGGCGGACCGGGAATGAACGTAGGCTCTGAGCGGTAAATCTCAATCGGGTGCGCCGGAGGGCTTGTCCCGGGCGGCGCAGCGAATACCGTGGGACACACGTTTCGGGGTGTCCGGGAGCGCCTGCCCGTCGGGGCGCGACCGGGCACCACATGTCAATGGGGGGAGCGGAGGCCGCCATGCCGGTGCTGTCGGTCACGCCGGAGTCGTCGAAGGAGCCGGCCCCGTGAATCGCCGTGGCAATGGACTGTCAGCGGACACCTACGCCCCACTGGTCGACCTCGCGCCGCATCTCGCGGACGCGATGCTGGCGGCCCTCGGCGAGGCCGGGGTCGCGGCCTACGCGGCGTCGCAGTCCGGCCTGCCCGACGTGGCCGAGACGGTCGTGGAGCCCGTCGCCGGCGACGTCCTCGACCGGCTGTACGTGGACGTCGAGATGAAGCCGGCCGCCGAGGGCATCCTGCGCGTCCACCTCGCCCGGCTGCGCGAGGCCTCCGCCCGCGGCGCCGACGGCGAGGGCGCCGGCGACGCCGACCGCCTGGACGCGGACCGCCTCGACGCCGGGCGCCCGGGCGCCGCGGAGCGCACCGGCCTCGCCGACCCGGGCGCGGGCGCCGCCGAGCCGGGCGGCCCCGCCGAGCGCGACGAGGACGCCATCTGGGCCGAGATCGTCGCCGGGTTCGACACCGTGCCCGAGGGCGACGAGGTCCCGTGGCCCGACGAGGAGAACATCCGCGAGCCCGCCGACCCCCCGGGCGAGGGCGAGGACCGCACCGGGCGGCTGCCCCGGGCCCGCGTGATCCGGCCGGCCGAGGCGCCGGAGTTCCCCGCCGACGACGATGACGACGAGGGCCACTACGTCCCGCCCCCTCCCCCGCCGCTGCCGAGCGCCGACCCGCTCACCAAGGGCGCCTGGATCGCGCTGATCGGCGGCCCCGTCTACCTGCTCGTCACCGTGATCCTCGACTGGGAGGTCCCCGGCTGGGCCGCCTTCCTCGCCGTCGCCGCGTTCATCGGCGGCTTCGTCACCCTCGTCCTGCGCATGGGCGACGAGCCGCGCGACCCCGACGACGGAGCCGTCGTCTAGGGGCCGTCGTCCAGGGGCGGCATCGCCTGGGGCACCGCCAGGTCGGCCAGGACGGGCCGGTGGTCGGTGGCCAGGGGGTGGTCGCCGGCGTCGTCCGGCGGGACCCCGCACGCGGTGACCCGCACGGCCGGGTCGGCGAAGACCCCGTCGATGCGGCGTTTCGGTGCGCGTGCGGTGAAGGTCGCCTCCCCGCCCGCCGGGGCGGCCGCGTAGCCGTCCTGGAAGCGCTCGGCGAGCAGCGACCAGGACCGGCCGCCCGGCTCCTCGTTGACGTCGCCCGCGAGGACCACCGGGGCGCCGTGGCGGCGGCGTGCGCGGTCCAGGTGGGCGAGGATCTCGTGGACGTGCCGCAGGCGCGGCCCGTCCGCCAGGTCCAGATGGGTGCTCGCGGCGATCAGGCGGGCGCCGCCGGTCTCCAGGACGGCGATCGCGAGGGCGCGGCGGTGCAGGCCCGGGTCCGGAGTGAGCAGGTGGAACTCGCGGGCCACGCGGCGCACGTGCGGCGCGGCCAGGACGGCGAGCCCGCAGGCCCGCCGCCCCGCCGCGATCCGCAGGCCGCAGGCGCGCGCGAGGCGGCGGCGCTGCAGCCGCCAGCCCCAGAAGCGCGGGACCTCCTGCAGGCACACCACGTCGGGGGCGTTCGCCCGGACGACGCGGGCCACGGCGGCGGGGTCGTCGCGCAGCGACCGGACGTTGTAGGAGAGCAGCCGGACGGCGGCCACGCCTAGACGACCACGTCCTGGAACGGGCGGACGCGGGCGAGGTCGGCGGCGCCGACGATGCCCGCCGCGGAGCCCAGCTCGGCGATCCGGATGTCGGGCAGCGGGCGGTGGCCGCGGCCGGTCAGGGCGTCCTCGAAGGCGGCGCGGATCGGGTCGAGCAGCAGGTCGCCGGCGTCCGACAGGCCGCCGCCGATGATGAAGGCGCCCGGGTCGAGGATCGCGCTGAGGTCGGCCAGGCCCTGGCCCGCCCAGTGCGCGATCGTCCGGAAGCACTCCAGCGCCGCCTTGTCGCCCTCGCGGGCCGCCTGCGACACCTCGGGGCCGCTGATGCCCTCGGGCCGCCCGCCGCCGAGCTCCAGAAGGCGGCCCGCCATCGCGGGCGCCACCCGGGCCAGGTCGCGCGCCTCGTGCACGAGGGCGTTGCCGCTGGCGTACTGCTCCCAGCAGCCGCGGTTGCCGCAGCCGCAGCGGCGCCCGTCCGGGACGACCCGGAAGTGCCCCATCTCCGCGCCGATGCCGAAGCGGCCCCGGTAGAGCTCGCCGTTGATGATGATGCCGCCGCCGATGCCGGTGCCGAGGGCCACCAGGACGAGGAAGTTCTCGCCGCGCCCGGCGCCGAACCGGGCCTCGCCCCACGCGGTGGCGTTGCCGTCGTTCTCCACGACGACCGGCAGCCCGACCAGGCTCTCCACCTTCTCCTTGATCGGCTCGTCGCGCCAGGCGAGGTTCGGCGCGAACAGCACAGTGGAGCGGGTCTCGTCGACGAAGCCCGCGGTGCCGAGCCCGACCGCCGCGACCTCCTCGTACTTGCCCTTGAGCAGGTCGACGACCTCGGCGATGGTCTCGGCGGTCTCCTTGGGGTTCGTCGAGGGAGTCGGCCGGCGGACCTTCTCCAGAATCGTCCCCCGGTCGTCGACGACCCCCGCGGCCACCTTCGTGCCGCCCACATCCACGCCGATGGTCAGGGTCATGTAACCCTTCCTCCTCCTCGCGTCGCCCCTGGCTGGAGCCACTCCCGCTCTACCCGATGTCGATGGGGCCGCCGCCGGTGGCGGCCGACCACGGGTCGCCCGGATCGGGACGTTCCGACCGATCGGACGTACCCGCCCTCGCGCCCTCCGACCCCTCCGGCGGCCGTGTCCGGTCGGAGGCCGCACGATCGGAGCCCGCCCTCCCGGAACCCGAGCTGCCGGAGCCCGCACCACCGGAGGCGCCCGTCCGCTCGAACGCCGCCACGACGTCCAGCGCGGCGGCGAACAGCGAGCGCCCGGCCTCGCGCAGGTGCCGTCCCACGTCGCCGCCGGACTCCCGCTTGATCGCGATGGCCCGGCAGACCGGGCAGTCGCGGCACTCCGGGGCGCCGGTGGCGATGCGCGGCCCATGCCCGCCCGCGGCCGGCCCTCCGGCCGCGCCCTCGGCCGACTCCTCGGCGATGGCACGGTCCCACACGTCCCCGGCCGGCTCCTCCCGGCCCGCGGGCTCGCCCCGGCCGCCGCCGCCCACCCGCTTCATCAGCGCGTCGAAGAGCTTGGCCGCCTCGTCCAGGACGTCGCCCGGTTGGTCGCTCATGACTCCATCTTCCATCCGTCGTCGGCGTGAACGGTATCGCCTCCGCGCCTGTTGTCGCCTCCGCGCCGTGATCGGGCCGCCACCCGCGGGGGCTCAGCCCTCCACGTGGCGCTTGAGGCCCTTGAGGGCCGAGTCGATGATCCGCTTCTCGCCCTTGCGCTTCACCATGCCGATCATGGGGATGCGCACGTCCACGGCGAGCTCGTAGGTCACCTCGGTGACGCCGTCCCGCTCCGCCAGGCCGTAGGTGCCGTGCAGGCCGGTGACGACCGTGCCCGGCTCGACCAGCTCCCACGAGACCCGGTCGTCGCCCTCCCAGGTGTAGGCGAGCCCGACGGTGTCGCTGAACGGGCCGCCGTCGAACGTGAGCCGGGCGCGCGAGGCCCGCCCGTCCTCGCCCCTCTCCTGCACGGTGAACTCGCGGATCCCGCTCGCCCACCCCGGGTACGCCTCGAGATCGGCGATCACCGCCATGATCTCGGACTTCCCGGCCTTGACCGTGATGGAGGAACTCGTGCGGTCCGCCATCTGCGTCTCCCTCCGGCTCGCCCCGGGCCCCTGCGGGCCCGCTGTCCCTAGGAGAGTATGGGTCACACGTTCAGGACGTAGGGCACACCGCGCGCGCGGAAGTGCCCGACGTTCACGCATTCGGTGCGGCCGATGCGGATCCGGCTCGCGAGCGGCTGGTGGACGTGCCCGAACAGCACGTACTTCGGCTGCGTGCGGCGGATCGCGTCCAGGACCGCCTCGCTGCCGCGCTCGAACCTGCGCGCCACGGTGTCGTACAGCAGCTCGGGGACGGCGGGCGGGATGTGGCAGCACAGCACGTCCACCTCGCCGACGGCCTCGACCTTGGCGGCGAACGCCTCGTCGTCCAGCTCGTAGGGGGTGCGGTACTCGGTGCGCAGGCCTCCCCCGACGAACCCGAACCGCAGCCCGCCGATCTCGGTGGTCTCGCCGTCCAGGACGCGGTGGCCGTCGCGCAGGTGCGCGTCCCACAGCCTGGGGACGTCGACGTTGCCGTAGGTCAGGTACGCCGGGGCGGGCATGGCCGCGAACAGCTCGGCGTACTGCCGGTTCACGGCGCGCTCGATGTGCGGCCGGGCGTCCCCGTCAAGCGACGCCCACAGGCCCCTGGAGAACTCCCGGGCCTCGGCGAAGCGCTTCTCGGTGCGCAGCGCGATGAAGCGGTCGGCGTTCTCCTGGCCGAAGAGGTCGGCGAAGATCCCCTGCCCGTGGTCGTGGTAGTCGATGAACAGGATCAGGTCGCCCAGGCAGATGAGGGCGTCCGCGCCGTCCGCCGCGCCCGCCAGCGCGTCCGCGCGGCCGTGGACGTCGCTCACCACATGGATCCGCATGAAACCGAATGTAATGCCGCCCACCGCTCCGGTGAACGGGCGGGTCAAGGGGAAGGCGGGGGCGTGGAGGGCGGGGGCGCGGAGAGGGCGGGTCAGCCGGCGGCCGCCGCCACGAGGGTGCGCCACTCCCGGACCAGGGCGGGGTCGACGCGGGCCTCCCAGTCGCCGTCCGGCCGCACGGCCGTGCCCACGTGGAACGCGGTGATGCCCGCGGCGGACAGGACGGCGACGTGCTTGCGGCGCAGCCCGCCCCCGGCCATGATCATCTTCGCCGCGGCGGGGTCCTCGGCGGCGCGCCGGACGAGGACGTCGACGCCCGCGTCCACGCCGCGGGCGGAGCCCGCCGTCAGCACCGTGTCGAGCCGGCCGCCGAACGCGCGGACCGCGCCCCACGCCTGGGCGGGGTCGGCGGCGTGGTCGACCGCCCGGTGGAAGGTCCAGGGCAGCGGGTCGGTGTCGGCGGCGAGCTTGCCGGTGGCGCCCGCGTCGACGTGGCCCGAGGAGTCGAGGAAGCCGAGCACGAACCCGTCGGCGCCCGCGTCCGCCAGGCCGGCGGCGGCGCGCCGCAGCCGGTCCAGCTCGGCGCCGGTGGTGCGGAACCCCGCGTTGGCGCGCAGCATCACCCGCATCGGCAGCGACGTGGCCTCCCGGATGGCCGCGACCAGGTCGGGGTCGGGGGTGAGCCCGTCCGCGGCCATGTCGGCGACGACCTCGAGGCGGTCGGCGCCGCCCTCCTGCGCCGCGCGCGCGTCCGCCGCGGTCAGCGCGATCACTTCCAGCAGCGACATGGCGACCCCCGGGAACCCGCTTGCGTTGTGCGACCGGCTCAAGCGTAGGCGAACCGGCGGCGCGCCTCGGGGCCGGCGGACGGTCTTTGCCGTGCCGTTAACCGCCGGGGTTCGCGGCGTTATTCCTACTCGTGGGTATCATGCGGCATCGAGGGAGTCCGCACATCGCCGCCGCAACGGCCGGTCCGCGCGGGCCCCCGCCGACCTCGAAGATCGACTACAGGAGTGGGCCGTGCGCGAGTTCAGCGTCCCCGCGATGGTGGAGGTACCTGACTCCGCCACTCTGACCGACGCGCCCTTCACCAGGGCCGCCGACGAGCCCGGCCGGATCGTGCTGCGCCGCAAGAGCGGCGACGCGTGGAGCGCCGTCACCGCCGCGGAGTTCGCGGCCGAGACGGCGGGGGTCGCCAAGGGCCTGGTCGCCGCCGGCGTCGAACCCGGCGACCGGGTGTGCCTGCTGTCGCGGACCCGCTACGAGTGGACCGTCCTGGACTACGCGATCTGGGCGGCGGGCGCGATCTCCGTCCCGATCTACGAGACGTCCTCCGCCGAGCAGATCGAGTGGATCGTCGGCGACTCCGGGGCGAAGGCCGTGTTCGCCGAGACCGACGCGCACCTCGCGGCCGTCGCGGAGGTCCGGGACCGGCTCCCGGAGCTGGCGCACGTGTGGGGCATCGACGCGGGCGGGGTCGCGGAGGTCACCCGGCTCGGCGCCGACGTCGGGGACGACGTGGTCGAGGAGCGCCGCCGGTCCCGCACCGCCGCCGACATCGCCACGCTCGTCTACACCTCCGGCACCACCGGGCGCCCCAAGGGCTGCGAGATCACGCACGGGAACCTGGTGTCGACCGCCCGCAACGCCGTGCAGGGGGCGATCGCCGAGATCGCCGTCGAGGGCAGCTCCACGCTGCTCTTCCTGCCGCTCGCGCACGTGTTCGCCCGGCTGATCGAGGTCGCCACCATCGAGGGCGGCATCGTCCTCGGACACAGCGACGTCCCGAACCTGCTGCCGGACCTCGCCTCGTACCGGCCGACGTTCCTGCTGGCCGTCCCGCGCGTGTTCGAGAAGGTCTACAACGGCGCCGAGCAGAAGGCCGCGGCCGACGGCAAGGGCAAGATCTTCAAGGCGGCGGCCGAGACCGCGGTCGCCTACAGCCGGGCGCTGGACGACGGCCGCCCCGGCCTCGGGCTGAAGGCCAGGCACAGGGTCTTCGACGCGCTCGTGTACCGCAAGCTGCGCGCCGCGGTCGGCGGCAGGGTGGAGTACGCGGTGTCGGGCGGCGCCGCGCTCGGCGAGCGCCTCGGGCACTTCTTCCGCGGCGTCGGCATCACGATCCTGGAGGGCTACGGCCTCACCGAGACGACGGCGCCCGCCGCCGTCAACCGGCCCTCCGCCCTCAAGATCGGCACGGTGGGGCGGCCCATCCCCGGCGTCGACGTGCGCATCGCCGAGGACGGCGAGGTCCTCGTCCGCGGCATCAACATCATGCGCGGCTACTGGAACAACGAGGCCGCCACCAAGGAGGCCCTGGACGACGGCTGGTTCCACACCGGCGACCTCGGCTCCCTCGACGACGAGGGCTTCCTGAAGATCACCGGCCGGAAGAAGGAGATCCTGGTCACCGCGGCGGGCAAGAACGTGGCGCCCGCCCCGCTGGAGGACCGGCTCCGCGCGCACCCGCTGATCAGCCAGTGCCTCGTCGTCGGGGACGGCCGCAAGTTCATCAGCGCGCTCGTCACCCTCGACGAGGAGGCGCTCGGCCCGTGGAAGGCCCAGCACGGCAAGCCCGAGGCGATGACGGTGGACGAGCTGCGGCGCGACCCCGACCTCATCGCCGAGGTCGAGGCCGCGGTCGCCGACGCCAACAAGTCGGTCAGCCGCGCTGAGGCGATCAAGAAGCACGTCATCCTCGGCGTCGACTTCACCGAGGAGGCCGGCCACATGACGCCGAGCCTGAAGGTGAAGCGCAACGTGGTGATGAAGGACTTCGCCGACGAGATCGACGCCCTCTACACCGGCTGACCCGGGGTGCCGCCCGCGCTCAGGCGCCCGGCCCGCCGGGGGCCGGGCGCAGGGCGGCGACGGCGTCCTCGATCGGGGTGGAGCCGTTGAGCAGGTCGAGCGTGTGGCGGCGGACGTCGCCCGCGTCGAGCAGGGCGGCGATGACCGCCGCGACGTCGTCGCGGGTGACCGCGCCGTGCCCGATCGGCGGCTCGGCCAGCGCCACGAGCCCGGTGGGCGGGTCGTCGGTGAGGCGGCCCGGCCGCAGGATCAGCCAGTCCAGGGCGTCGCGGCGCCTCAGGTCGTCCTCGGCCTCGCCCTTGGCCCTGATGTAGGCCTCCCAGACCTCGCCGCGCCCGGGCGCGGGCGGCTCGCCGGCGCCCATCGCCGAGATCTGCACGAAGCCGCGGACGCCCGCGCGCTCGGCCGCGTCCGCCGTCAGCACCGAGGCGGCCCGGTCGACGCTGTCCTTGCGCGCCACGCCGCTGCCCGGTCCCGCCCCGGCGGCGAAGACGACCGCGTCCGCCCCGGCGAAGTGGCCGGCGACCTCGTCGGCGGTCGCCGACTCCAGGTCGCACACGACCGGTTCGGCTCCTGCGTCCCGGATGTCCCCGGCGTGGCCGGGGTTGCGGATGATGCTCAGCACGGTGTCCCCCCGTGCGGCCAGCAGCCGGGACAGCCGCAGCGCGATCTGCCCGTGCCCGCCCGCGATCACGATGTTCATGCCGCGATCGTAGGACGCGAGGGTCCCGGGCGCGCGGACGCGCGCCCGGGACCCTCGGAACCGGTCTCCGCTCAGCGGCGGCGCTTGATCCGCGTCCCGGCCCTGCCGTTGATCGTGTTCACCGCCTTCGCCATCAGCTGGTCGTCCATCACGTTGATGAGGTCGCCGTGGTCGGTCACCGGGTCGTGGCCCGACTCGGGGAAGCTGTCCAGCGCGAACGCCAGCGGCTTGGCCGGCAGGTTGTAGGCCAGCGTCATCCGCAGCTGCGGCACGGCCTTCGTGCCCTGCGGGCACTGCCCCGTCCGCTGGTCCGGGAACTGGATGTGGTCGCGGTGGTTGGCGCTGTCGGTGTTCTGGCCGTCCCAGCAGCTCGGGAAGTTCAGCACGCGCAGCACCTTGCTGCCCTGCGGGCACAGCGGGTACTTGTCGGTGAAGGCCCGGTTCTCGAAGCCGGTGCACGTCCAGCTGGCGTGCGCGTTCTTCAGGCCGTTCGTCACCGCCTTGGCGTCACCGGTGGCGACCCGGATGAACCGCGGCATCGCGGTCACCTTGCTGCGCGGGTTGCCGAGGAACTGGAGCTTCACGCTCGACGGGGTGACGATGCTGCCGACGTTGCCGTCCGCCGTGCTCTGCTGCGCCCGGTCGGAGTTGTCCTGGCCGTCGCGGAGCCGGATCACCGGCCAGAAGTAGGCCGACTTGTCGCCGTTGGTGCAGGTGGTCCCCGCGGCGGCGAAGGTCTCGTCGGTGGAGAACGCGTTCGTGTCCAGGTTGCCGACGTAGTCGTGGATGTGGTGCGCGCCGTTCACGACGCCGGGGGCCGCGAGCACGTTGTCGGGGTTGCTGTGGGCCTGCCCCGCGTTCACCCCGCAGCTGGACGCGAACACGCCGGTCGAGGCCTGGCGGCTGCGGCGCGGCTGCCGCACGCGCGGCGCCTTGCGGATGTCGACGAACTGGTCCGCGCGCAGCTCCGGATTCGCCGGGGCCTGCCCGCCGTTCTGGCCACCGTTCTGGCCGCCGTTCTGGCCGCCGTTCTGGCCGCCGTTCTGGCCGTTGTCCTGCCCGCCGCCGGGCTGCTGGCCGCCCTGCGGATCGGCCGGCGGGGTCGTCTGGCCGCCGTCGATCGGGCCGCCGTCACCCATCTGACCGCCATCGCCCATCTGACCGCCGTCACCCATCTGACCGCCGTCACCCATCTGACCGCCATCGCCCATCTGACCGCCGTCACCCATCTGACCGCCGTCACCCATCTGGCCGCCGTCGCCCATCTGACCGCCGGGCTGCTGGCCGCCGCCGGGCTGCTGGCCGCCCTGCGGATCGGCCGGCGGGGTCGTCTGGCCGCCGCCCTGGAGCTTCGGAATGCCGGAGCCGCCCGCGGGCCGGGCCGGATAGGCGGCCGGGTTCGCCGCCCTGGTGGTCGCGGGGGTGTACGGCTGCGCCGCCGCGCCGGGGGTCTCCTGGCAGGCCGTCGCGACCAGGGCGAGCGCCGGGATCACCGCGGCGAAGGCTTTCTTCTTTCGTCCCATGGAAAAGTGCTCCCTTTGAGGGGATTGGATGTGCATTCAACGCGTCAGGAGGCCAAGCCCGTGCTCTCCAGCAGGGAAATGTGCGTGTTGACGACCTTCAGAACGCGTTCGGAGAACTCTCGGATCAACGTGTTCTTGGTCTGCGCACGAATCTTGGAGATGAGCTGGGACATCTTCCGGTCCGCAGTGTGGAGCCGCTGTACGAATGTCTTGTCGTAGTCGGCGCCGAACTTGCCCGACAACTCTCTCAGCCAGTTCCTCTGCGCGCCGTCGGGCGCGTTGGGAATCAGCACCCCGAGTTGCTGCGCCACATAGCGGACATCGGGGTCCGTCCTCTCCAAGTGCTGCGTCCAGATGGTCTCGCCGACCTTCTGCACCCGGGCCGACTCGGAATGCTGCTGAGCCTGTTGACCCGTGGGCATCTCCCACAGTGCGGTCGTTCTGACCTCGACGAGGAGCCGCCTGTCCGATGCGCTCAGCGGCCCCCACTTGGTGTTCACGGTGCCACCCGTGTCCGCCGCGCCGCTGGCGGGAGCCCTGATCGGATTCATGACGGCCACAAAGGCGGCCGTAATGGCGACCGCGGTCGCCAGAAGCATGAGCGCGCGCCCCCGGCCAAGGCGCGAGAGCCAACGCATTTCAGTCATTCCGTAGGAATTCTTCATGGCTCCTCCTCCGCCCCTTCAGTGCAAGGCGCGCCTGGGAACCAGGCCCGTGCTCTCCAGCAGCGAGATGTGCGTGTTGACGAATTTCATACCGGCTTCGATGAAGGGGCGCATCTTGGTGTTCTCGGTCTGCGCGCGGGCCTTGGCGAGAAGTTGGAACACCTGCCCGTGGGCCGCGCGGAGCCGCAGCACGAAGGTCTTGTCGTAGTCATCGCCGTACTTGCTCGACATTTCTCTCAGGTAGCTCTTCTGTGCCCCGTTGGGTTCGACGGGAAGGAGCACGCCGAGCTCCTCCGCGACTCCCCTGGTGGCGACATCCAGCTGCATGTGCTGCCTCCAGATGATTTCGGCGACCTGCCGCACCCGTGGGGCGGACGCACGCTGCTGAGCCTGCTGGCCCGCGGGCATCTCCCACAGATTGGCCTGCCTGACCTTGACGAGTACCGTCCTGTCGAGGGTGCTCAGCCGTCCCCATTTGGTGTTCACGGTGCCGCCGAGGTTCGCCGCCCCGCTGGCCGGGAGGCCCACCGGATTCATGACCACCCCGAATGCGGCCGCCACGGCGCCGCCGGCCCCCGCGAGCAGGAGCCCGCGCCTCTGGAGAAGGCGCGGCCCGCGCTTTTCATCTATTCCGTAGGAGCTTTTCACAATTCCTCCTCCGTCTCTCGCGGTCTCCGTCGCCCACAGCACGGAGTCCTTAGGACATACGCACCGCGTCGACGGCGAGGTTCAACGGTGTCCACCTGAATTCGTTTTCCCGCACGACCCGCAATTCACCGCCTCGACGGTGCTCCCGGGACGCTGTCGACGACGCGGAGCGCCAATGCGGGGCACATGGCGACCGCCTTCTGGACGTCCTTCTCCATCCACGAGGGAATGTCGGTGCCGAGCACGACGGGAAAGCCGTACCGGTCGAGCTGGATCAGCTCGGGCACGAGGTAGGCGCACAGGCCGTGCCCGTCGCACCGGCTCCAGTCGATCGCGACCCGACCCTCCGTGCCGTCCGGCACCGGGAGCGGCAGGACCCCGTAGGTCGACTGGCCGCACCCGGCGCCCCACCGGTGCGCGTCGATGTCGGCGGTGAAGGCCTCCATCGCCGACAGGACGAACTTGGCCGTCCCGTCGGGGTGGGTGCAGGCGCCCCGGCCCCGGCCGACGCCGGCCGCGCGGCGGACGTCCTCCACCGTCCCGGCCCCCTCGGTGAGCGCCATCAGGGACCGGACGACGTCGGGCAGCCCGAGCCGGCACGGCCCGCACTGCCCGGCGGACTGAGCGGCGAGGTAGGACGCGATCCGCGTGACCTCGCCGAGCGGGCAGGTGCCCTGGGTGAGCGGCAGGATGATCCCGGCCCCGACCGTCCCGCCGACGCGCCGCATCCCGGCGCGCGACAGCACCGCCCGCGACACCGCGGCCGGGTCGAGCCACATCCCGTGGTAGCCGCCGACGAGCACCCCGGGCGAGGCAGGAACGTCGCAGTGGTCGAGGACGGCCTGCAGCGGGGTGCCGAGGGGCGCCTCGACGACCTGGGTCCCGCCGATCGTCAGCAGGGTGGTGCCCGGCTCGTCGTCCGTCCCGGCCGAGGCGTACAGGTCGGGGCCGAGGGAGACGAGCACCGCGAGCTGCGCGAACGTCTCGGTGTTGGACAGCAGCGTCGGGAAGCCGTCCACCCCGGAGTCGGACGCGCGGACCTTGACGCCCGGCGGGATCGGCGTCTCCCCGTTGATCGCGCGGATCACCGCGCCGCTCTCCCCCGAGATGAACCGCTCGGTCAGCCGGACCACCCGGGCCGGCATCCGCCGCTCGCTGATCGCGGCGCGGACCGACCGGGCGGCCTCGTCGCTCTCGACGGCCAGCACGATCCGCCGGGTGCCGAGCGCGTTCGCCGCGATCTGCGCGCCGTCGAGCACCAGGTGCGGGGCCCGGCCGAGCAGGACCTTGTCCTTGGCGCTGCCGGGCTCGCCCTCGGCGCCGTTGACCACCACGACGACGTCCTCGCTGGAGCCACGCTCGTCGCCGCGCTCACCGGGCAGCAGCGCGGTCTGGTCGGCGGTCGGGTAGTTGACCCGCGCCGCGACCGCCATCAGCTTGCGGGCGAACGGGAAGCCCGCCCCGCCGCGCCCCCTCAGGTCGACCTGCTCGGCCATCCGCACCAGGTCGTCCAGCGCCGGCGCCCGAAGCCTGCCGTGCACCGCCAGGTGCCGGTCGAGGTCCAGCCGGTCGAACCGGTCGAATCCGAGCGTCAGCCGGGGCCCGCCGATGTTGGAGACGGTGACGGTCGAGGTCATCGGATGACCTCGGTGTCACCGCCCTGCCCGGTCACGGGCATGCCGCGCGGATCGGAGACGGTCCGGCGGGGGTCGTCGTAGCCGCCGGAGCCGAAGTCCCTGTCGTCGAAGTTCCGGTTCCCGAAGTCGCGGGCGTCGCCGAAATCGCGCGAGTCGTCCAGACCGCGCGGGTCGTCGAACATGCCGCGGTAGTCGTCTCCCGCCCTGGCCCGCGCCATCGCGGCGACGCGTCCCTCCTCGTGCTGCCGCGCCGCCATGGCGCGCCGGTCCCGGCGGCGTCCGGCGCCGTCGGGCACCGAGAACGGGTCGATCTCGTCGCCGGCGCGGGACAGCTCCCGCGGCTTGAACACCACGATCATGCGAGTGACCAGGGCGAGCACGACGAGTACGACGCTCATCACGTAGCTGAGCACCACCCAGTTCGCCGCGGGCCGCCCGGTGATCAGGCCGTGCACGATCGCCATCGGCCAGGCCGCGTAGGCGAGCACGTGCATCGACCGCCACACCCAGGCTTTGCCGCGGGACACGAACCGCGCCCGCACCGCACCGGTGATCAAGGTGAGGAACATCAGCCAGGCGGCGACCGTGCCCAGTCCGACCGCCCCCTGCGGGACGACGATCTGGATCGGCGCGGCGATGCCGTTCATCACCTTCACCGAGATGTGCGCGACCAGCATCGCCGTTCCCATGGTCGCGGCCGCGCGGTGCACGGCCTGCGCCAGGACCCGGTGCCGGATCTCCAGGATCAGCCGGTCGGTGGCCAGCACCCCGACCATCACCGCGGTGGTGTAGGACACGAGCGCGAAGACGCCCGCGAAGAAGTTGAGGAAGTACTGCACGTTCGCGATCGCGACGGCGCCCTGCGGCGTCGCCGCGCCGGCGAGCACCAGCACCGCGCCGACGAGCACCAGCCGCAGCGCCCAGTTGGGCACCGCGGGATCATCACTGCTGCGAATTCGCACCGCTCGGACTCCTCTACTTGGTTGCGGCCGGCGTCGGGACGCCGGCAGGTCCGGCGCCGTCCTTCTTCGGCTTCTTGCCGGGGGACGGCGATGACGACGGGGAGTCGTCCGCAGCGGGGACCGGGCCGAGGTTGGCCAGCAGGCCCCCGGGAAGCACCTGCAGGACGCCGCGCTCGGCGAAGCCGAGGAGCGGCTTGGCGCGCTCGCGGAACGTCCAGCCGCCGATCGCGGCGCCGTCGAGCGGGACCGCGCCGCCGCCGCGGCGCAGCCCGAAGCCGACCTCGGCGCGGGGCGCGGCCGCCCCGCCGCAGGGCCGGGCCGTGCCGGTGCGGCCGAGCGCGTCGCCCTGCTCGACGACGCTGCCGTCGCGCAGCTCGGTCATGCTCCGCAGCCCGTAGTACGTGGACGCGAGGCCGCTCGGGTGGATCACCATCACCACCGCGCCGGCCTGGCTGGAGCAGAACCGGTACAGGCGGCCGGCGCCGGAGGACAGGACGCGGCCGTCGCCCCCGGAGAACGCCAGCGAGGCCAGCGGGCGGGAGGCGGCGTCGTCGGAGGTCGTCATCGACCAGACCTGGCCGATCTTCCAGGGCAGCATCAGCCGGTCGCCCGCCCGCGTCCCGTTGACGAGGGTGGTGGCCTGCGCGGAGCTCAGCGCGCCGTACTTGCGCAGGAGGCGCGACTCCGACGCCGACATGAGGTTCGCGGGGGCGGCTCCGAGGAGCGCGGCGAACTCCGTCCCGCCGGAGAGCCCGACCTGCCACTTCCCGCCCGTCCAGTGGGCGGTGTAGAAGGCGAGCTCGGGGCCGGCCGCGCTGGTCTCCGGGACGGGGATCGCGCTCGTGCCGAAGACCCAGGTCCTGTCGGCGCTCTGGCGGGTGGCGCCGACGAACGGCTGCCGGGTCAGCGCAGCCCCGTAGGCCTGCCGCGCGGCGGCGCCCCGCTGCGCCAGCGTCAGCTTCCGGACCTGGGTGGCGAGGACCCCGAGGTCGGGGCCGGCCGGGGGTGCGGCCGCACCGCCGCCGCCTTGCGGCTGCTGCGGCTGCTGCTGCGGGCGCGCGGGCGTCCCGGTGCCGGGCTTCGGCGGCTTGATCGCGCGCTGCGAGCCGACCGGACCGGAGGACCCGCCGAGGGGGCCGCCGTCGAGCAGCGCCCGCTCGGCGATGCCCAGCAGGGACAGGCCGACCGCGGTGGACAGGACGATCGCGCCGATGCCGAGCCGGTCGGCGGGCCGCCGGCCGCGGCGCGGCACCGCCTTGGGGCCGGGGCGCGGCGGCGACTGGCGGCGACGCGGCTCCTGGCGCGGCGGCCGCCGCTCAGGACGCCGCTCCGCGCGGGGTCCGGGCCGCGGGCGCTCCGCGCGCCGCGCGCGCCCGCCGCGCGGCGGGAACTCGCGCGACCGGTCCCGCCCGGACCGCCCGGCGCCCCCGCCGAGCCCCTCGGCCCTCGCGTCGAACCGCTGTGTCCGGGCATCCCGCCGTTCGGTGCGCGCGTCGAACCGCTCGGTGCGGGCATCCCGTCCACCGCTGCGCGCGTCGAAGCGCGCCGTCCGGGCGTCGAACTGCTCGGTGGGCGCGTCCCGCCGCTCGGTGCGGGGACCCCGCCTCGTGCGGGCGTCCTGCCCGCCGTTGCGCGCGTCGAACAATTCGGTACGGGCGTCGAACTGCGGGGTGCGGTCGTCCCGCCTCGTGCGGGCATCGCGGCCCCCGGTGCGGGGGTCCCGCCTTGTGCGGGCCTCGTAGCCCGCGGGGTCGTAGCCGCCGCGCGCGTCGAAGCGCTCGGTCCCCGCGTCGCCGCGCCGGTCGGGCGGCTCCGGCCACTGGGCGCGCGGCCGCCGCCGCTCGGCGCCCTCGCCGGAGCGGCGTGCGCGGGCCTTGGCCTCGCGCCGTTTCGCCTCCCGCCGCGTCGGCTTCGGCTCGCGCCGGGACGACCCGCGTCCCCGCTCCGACCAGTCCGGCTGCTCGGACCACCAGGACCCTTCGGGCCACTGGGGGTCCTCGGACCAGAGCCCTCGCTTGGGCTCCGGTCCCGAGGACGGGCGCGCGGACGTCTCCGCCCACGGTGAAGCATGCGTTTGGCTCCGGGACGCATGCCCGTAATCGCGTCGCGCCATGTCGTCTCCTGTGGAGGAGACGGAGAGCACGGCGAACGCCGAGAGGGTTCCGCGCCGCCGGGCTGTCGCCCGGCGGCCGTCCCGCTGAGACATACCGGGACCGCGGTGTCGGAGCCCGCTCGCTCCCGCCGCGATCCCCGGACGGATTCTCGCGAACCCGCCCGATCACTCCGGGAGCATACGCCCCTGGAGCCGCCTATATGTCAACCGGTGCCGAAAAAGGCCAATGACCCTTCTTCCACGGCGCTTCCGCTCTCCTGGAATACGCGCGGAGGCCACCGAGCGTTCACGCCCTCCCGGGAGCGGAGCCCCGGCACGGACGGGCGCGGCGGGCTCTCCCCGAGGGTTTCGGGCACCGGACGAGGCCCCGCCGCGCACTCCCCCGGCCCCGGCCGATCGGGCCGCCGGCAGGCGGCGGCTTAGCGATGACTGATCCGCTCATTAAGTGCGCATTAATGGCGCGGCGGTGGCCCGCGAACGGCTCTAGCTTCGGAAACGTCAGCGACCGCGGACGCAGAGCAGCGGCAGGAGGTGGGCCCCGATGGCACGATCACCGCGACACGGGATCTCCCCGGGGGCCGTCCACGCCTCCTGCGCGTCCGCGGTCGGGCACCGTCGCGGGGCCGGGCCCCACGGTGCCGGATGCCGGGGCCGTGCCCCGCGCTCCCGTCCACGCGGACCCGATCCGTACCCGCCGGCCGTCCCGCGCGGTGTGCCCGACTCCAGGTTCTCTCCCGCAAGGGCACCGGGTCGGGCGGCGGAGGATCACACCCACCCCACCTCGGCAGGGGCGGTCCGCGTGGAACAGGTCTCCGGGGGCGGGGCGCGCGCCCACGGCGTCGTTCCGGGCTCGGGCGCCCCAGGGTGCCCGAGCCCGGAACGACGCACTCCCGGATCAGGCGCGTTCAGGCGCCGCTGAGCCGCCGCCCCCAGGGCGAGGACCCGCCTACGGCGCGGGGGCGGGTCCTCGCCCTGGGGGCGGTCACGTTCAAGGGGTGAGCAGCTTCCCCAGGCGGCCCGCCTGGACGTCCCACCGCCACTCCCGTTCGATCCAGGCCCGGCCCTTCTCGCCCATGGCGCTGGCCCGCTCCGGGTCTTCGAGAAGGCCCGTCACGGCCTCGGCGATGGCGGGGACGGAGCGGCCCGGCACCACGAGGCCCGTCTCGCCGTCCAGGACGGCGTCGGGGGCGCCGCCCGAGTCGCCCGCGACGACCGGGAGGCCGGTGGCGGACGCCTCCAGGTACACGATGCCGAGGCCTTCCACGTCCAGGCCGCGGCGGCGGGTGCGGCACGGCATCGCGAAGACGTCGCCCGCGTCGAAGTGCGCGGGCAGCTCCTCCCAGGGGACGCCGCCGGTGAAGACGACCGAGCGCTCGACCTCGAGGGACGCGGCGAGGCGTTCAAGGTCGCCCCGGTAGGGCCCGCCGCCGACGAGGAGCAGGGCGGCGTCCGGCAGACACCTGAGGACGCGGGGCCAGGCGCGGATGAGGGCGTCCTGCCCCTTGCGCGGGACGAGGCGGGACACGCACACCGCCACCGGGCGGCCGGCCAGCCCGTGCCGCGCGCGGATCTGCTCGCCGCCCGCGCCCCGGTGGAAGAGCGCCTCGTCGACGCCGGGCGCGAGCCGGGCCATCCGCGCCGCCGCCTCTGGCGACAGCGCGCGCGCCATCCGGGAGCGGGTGTACTCGCCGAGGTAGGTCAGGACGTCGACGCCGTCCCCGATGCGGCCCAGCAGGTTCCGCGCCACCGGTAGCGCCGCCCAGCCCGCCTCGTGCCCGTGGGTGATCCCGACCAGCCGCTCCGCCCCGCGGCGGCGCAGCGCCGGGGCCAGCAGGCCGAGCGGCGCCGCCGCCCCGAACACCACCGAGTCGCAGTCCTCCGCGCGCAGCACGTCCGCGGCGCGGCGCAGCACCCCCGGCTCCGGCAGCATGAGGGAGCCCGGATGCCGGACGACCGGGAACGGCTGCCGCGCGTCGAACTCCGCGGCGCCCTTCCAGGCCGGGGCGTAGACGACGACCGAGCCGGGCGGGCGCCGCACGGCCAGGCCGTGCACGAACGCCTGGATGCCGCCCGGTCGCGGCGGGAAGTCGTTGGTGACGAACAGCGTCCTGGTCATCGCCGGGCGGCCTCCCGGCCGTCCGGCACGCGCAGGGGCCCGCCACCGGCGATGCGGTGACGGGCCCCGGATGCGCGGACGATCAGTGCCGGACCTCGTGCGACGTGGCGCCGCCCTCGATCTCCGCCTGCTCGCCGTGCGGGTGCTCGTGCTCCTCGACGGGGATGTCGTCGAACGTCCACGCCCGGTTGAGGCGCGAGCGCAGGTGCCCGATCGGGCCCTTGGTGCCGGGCGCCGGGATGCCCCGGGCGTCGCGGGCCGGGGCCTCGGGCCGGGCGTTCTCCTTGGAGAGCAGGACGTGCCGCTCCTCGTCGCGCGGCGCCTCGTGCCGCTCGGAGAACTTCCCGTCCGGCGACATCAGGATCACGCCGCTCTCCACGCCGTGCCCGACGACGTCGGCGTCCCGGCGCTGCAGGCCCAGGCAGATCCGCTTGGTGACGATGAACGCGATGATCGGCCCGAGGAAGAACGCGACCCGGAAGAACCACGTCGTCGCGAACAGCGACACGTGGAACTTGTCCGCGATGACGTCGTTGGCGCCGGCGACCCACAGCAGCCCGTAGAAGGTGACCGCCGCGATGCCCGTCGCCGTGCGGACCGGGGCGTTGCGCGGCCGGTCGTTCACGTGGTGGTGGCGCTTGTCGCCGGTCACCCACTGCTCGACGAACGGCCAGGCCGCCGCGCCGCCGAACACGATGCCGAGCGGCACCAGGGCCGGGATCAGCACGTTGAAGCTGACCGTGTGGCCCCAGGCGGAGACCTCCCAGTTCGGCATGATGCGCAGCGCGCCTTCGAGGACGCCCATGTACCAGTCGGGCTGGGAGCCCGACGAGATCGCACCGGGGTCGTACGGCCCGAACAGCCAGATCGGGTTGATCTGGGCGAACGCCCCGAGCAGCGCGAGGACGCCGAAGGTGAACAGGAAGTAGGCGCCCGTCTTGGCCATGAAGACCGGGTAGAAGGGGTAGCCGTACACCTGGTGCTCGGTCTGGTTCTTGACCGGCATCGCCGTGTGCTTCTGCACCCACATGATCATCATGTGCGCGGTGACCATGCCGAGCAGGAGGCCCGGGATGAGCAGGATGTGCAGCATGTACAGGCGCGGGACGATGTCCGTGCCGGGGAACTCGCCGCCGAACAGGAACATGTAGATGTAGGTGCCGACCACCGGGATCGACTCCGCGACGCCCTGCGTGATGCGCAGGCCGGTGCCGGACAGCAGGTCGTCAGGCAGCGAGTACCCGAACAGGCCCTCCAGCATGCCCAGCGTGAACATGCCGATGCCGATCAGCCAGTTCAGCTCGCGCGGCTTGCGGTAGGCGCCCGTGAAGAACACGCGCAGCATGTGCGCGAGGATCGACGCCATGAACAGGATCGCGGCCCAGTGGTGGATCTGCCGCATGAGCAGGCCGCCGCGCACGTCGAAGCTGATGTGCAGCGTCGAGGCGTAGGCCTCGGACATCTTCACGCCCTGCAGCTTCGTGTACGAGCCCTCGTACACGGTCTCCGTCATGCTCGGCTGGAACCAGAGCGTCAGGAACGTCCCGGTCAGCAGCAGGATGATGAAGGAGTACAGGGCGATCTCGCCCAGCATGAAGGACCAGTGGTCCGGAAAGACCTTCTTCATGTTCCGCTTGAAGAAGGTGGTGGAGCCGAGGCGGTCGTCGAGGAACGTCAGCGGCGCCTCGACCGCCTTCGGGGCTGTCGCCTCGCTCATCCGCGCTCCCAGAAGCTCGGTCCGACGGGTTCGTGGTAGTCGCTCGTGGCGATGAGGTACCCGTCCTCCACCGACAGCGGCAGCTGGGGCAGCGGCCGGGCCGCCGGCCCGAAGACGACCTTCGCCGCGTCGGTGGCGTCGAAGGTCGACTGGTGGCACGGGCAGAGGATGTGGTGCGTGGTCTGCTCGTACAGGGCCGCGGGGCAGCCGACGTGCGTGCACACCTTGGAGTAGGCGACGATCCCGTTGACGTGCCAGTTCTCGCGTCCCTTGGCGGGCTTGAACTGTTCGGCGGGGACGTTGATGAGGATGGTGACCGCCTTGGCGTTCTGCGTCAGCACCTGGTCCTCGGGGACCTCCTCCTCGATGCCCTCGGGCAGGACCGTGATCATCGAGCCCGGGGCGGAGAAGTCGCTGACCCGCAGCGGCTTGTTGGTGCCGTCCACGACCAGGCGGACGCCCTTCTTGCCCTCCGCCTGCGCCTTCTTGACGGCCTCGCCCCAGTAGGTGTGGCGGAGCCGCTTCTCCGGCAGCGGGCCGAGGTCGCGCAGCAGCACCAGCGGGGCCAGGCCGAGCGGCGCGGCGGCCAGCAGCAGCGTGCGGCGCAGCAGGGGCCGCTTGGTGATGCCGCTGTCGTCGGCGCCTTCGAGGAAGTCCTCGGTGAAGGCCGCCCGGGTCTCCTCGTCGGCGGCCAGCTCGTGCCGCTCCTGGACGATCGGCTTGCTGGTCATCAGCCGGCGCACCCAGATGGTGATGCCGACGGCCAGCGCGAGGAACGACAGCGCCATCAGGCCGCCGAGCCACAGGTTGGACTCGCGGGCCCGGGTGACGCCGTGCATGCCGCCGTCGCGGCCGCTCCAGCCGATGAAGTAGGCGATGAACGCCACGCTGGCGGCGAACGCGACCAGGAAGAACGTCGCGACGATCCGCTCGGCGCGCTTGGCCGACGCCTCGTCGAGTTGCTCTCCCACGCCCGCCGGCGCCGAAATGTTGTCCTCGGCCAGCAGGGCCTTCTCGCGCGCCGGGGACGGCGTGCCGATCACACGTTCGCGCGGGCCGGGCCGGCCCGCCGTGTCCTTGTTGTCGTCGCTCATGACTTCTTCAGCTTCTTCGGCTTCTTCGCGGTGATCCACATGGCGGCCAGGACCAGCAGGCCGATGCCGACCAGCCAGCCGGCCAGCCCCTCGGTCACCGGGCCGATGCGGCCGAGGCCGTTACCGCCGGGGTTCGGCTCCTCGCGCGTCTGGACGAGGTAGGCGATGATCGCCTGCTTGTCCTTCGGCGTGAGCGTGGTGTCGTTGAACACCGGCATCGCCTGCGGCCCGGTCAGCATGGCCTCGTACATCTGGGTGGGCGTGACGTCGGGGTTCGACAGCGACGGCGCGTACTTGCCACCGGTGAGGGCGCCGCCCTGGCCGGTGAAGTTGTGGCACTGCGCGCAGTTGGTGCGGAACAGCTTCCCGCCGAGCGCGACGTCGCCGGTCTTCGGGTCCACGGCCGACGCCGGGGGGACCGCCGGGCCGCCGCCGAGCGAGGCGACGTAGGCGCTGAGGTCGTGCAGGTTCTTCTCGGCCTGCGCCTTCTGCTTCTCGGCCGCCTCCCGCTTCTCCTTCTCCTCGTAATCGGTCTTGAGGGAGATGTTGAACTCGGGGATCGGCGTCTTGCGCGGTATCTGCGCGCCGGGGTTGGCCGCGGGCATGCGGCCCGAGCCGACCTGGAAGTCGACGGCCGCGGCGCCGACGCCGATGAGGCTCGGGGCGATCGGGTTGCCCTTGGCGTCCTTGGTGCCCTCGGCGTTCAGACCGTGGCAGCTCGCGCAGTTCTTGTTGAAGAGCTGCTGGCCGTTCTTCAGGTCCTGCGCCGCCTGGGCGGTGGTCTGCGCCTCGGCTCGGTCAGTCCGCGGCGAGAAGCCGGCGTAGATCGCGCCGATCGCCGCCAGGGCCGCCAGCACGACGGCGTAGCCCGCCCACGGGCGCCGTCGCCATGCGGTGATCCTTTTCACGGAAGTCCCCGTTCGGGTCATGTCGGGTGGGTCGGGTCGGTCAGACGTCGAGCAGGTAGACGACCGAGAACAGGCCGATCCACACCACGTCGACGAAGTGCCAGTAGTACGAGACGACGATCGCGCTCGTGGCCTGCTCGTGCGTCCACCGCTTGGCGGCGTAGGTGCGTCCGAGGAGGAACAGGAACGCGACGAGGCCGCCGATCACGTGGAGGCCGTGGAAGCCGGTGGCCAGGTAGAAGACCGAGCCGTAGGCCGAGGACGAGAAGGTGAGGCCGTCCTTGGTGACCAGCTGGGAGTACTCGTAGGCCTGCCCGGCGACGAAGTAGGCGCCCATGAGGAACGAGAGCACGTACCACTCGCGCAGGCCCCAGCGGGCCGGGTTCAGCAGGCTCCCGTCACGCCCGACCTTGCCCGCCTCGGCCTTGAACACGCCCATCTGGCAGGTCACCGAGGAGAGCACCAGGATGGTCGTGTTGACCGCCGACAGCGGCAGGTCCAGCGGGGCGCCCGGCCACGCGTCGGGGCCGGACTGGCCGATCGTCACAGAGCGGATCGTGAAGAACATCGCGAACAGGGCCGCGAAGAACATCAGCTCGGACGACAGCCAAACGATCGTCCCCACGCTGACCAGATTGGGACGGTTCGCCCGTGCGTGAGGTGTTGTCTCTATCGCGGATGCTGTCACGCCAGCATTATTGCGCCCCTATCCAGTGAGTGACGCATGACCCCCCATCTAGGGTTCCCCGAGCGTGTCACGGGCGCCGCGCACCCGGTACCCTCACGTGCATGAGCACCGCCCCGGACAGCCCGATGAAGGTCCTCGTCTACAGCGACGACGCGAACACCCGCGCCGAGATCCGGATGGCGATCGGGCGCCGTCCGGCCGCCGACCTCCCGAAAGTCGAGTTCGAGGAGTGCGCCACCCAGCCGGCCGTCGTGGCCCGGCTCGACCGGGGCGGCGTCGACGTCCTGATCGTCGACGGCGAGGCGCAGCCCGCGGGCGGCCTCGGCGTGTGCCGGCAGGCCAAGGACGAGGTGTACGACTGCCCGCCCGTCCTCGCGATCATCGGCCGCCGCGACGACGGCTGGCTCGCCACCTGGTCGCGCGCCGACGCCGTGGTGGGGCTGCCGATCGACCCGATGGCCCTCGCGAACGCGCTCGCCGGGCTGATGCGGCAGCGCCTCCAGAGCCGCCTCCCGGCCCTGTGACCCTCCGCCGCGGCCCTTCCGCTACGCCGTAGCCCTTCCACGACCGCCCTTCTCCGGCATCGCCTCTGACGACGCCGGCCACCACGACCCTGTAGGCGACATGGACGCGCGCACCACCTGGCCCGCACTGCTCAACGCCCTCGTGTCGGGCTCCTCGCTGTCCAGCGAGGAGACGTCCTGGGCCATGAACAGCATCATGTCCGGTGAGGCCACCGACGTGCAGATCGCGGGGTTCGCCGTGGCGCTGCGCGCCAAGGGCGAGACGGTCGAGGAGGTCACCGGCCTCGCCGAGGGCATGATGGACAACGCCACCCCCATCGACGTGCCCGGCGACATCGCCGACCTCGTCGGGACGGGCGGCGACCGGGCCCACACCGTCAACGTCTCCACGATGGCCGCCGTGGTCGCGGCCGCGTCGGGCGTGCGGGTCGTCAAGCACGGCAACCGCGCCGCGTCGTCGTCCTGCGGTGCGGCCGACCTGCTGGAGCACCTCGGGGTCGCGATCGACCTGCCCCCCGAGGCCACCGCGCGGCTCGCCGACGAGGTCGGCATCACCTTCTGCTTCGCGCCGCTCTACCACCCGGCGCTGAAGTACGCCTCGCGCACCCGCAGTGAGCTGGGCACGCCCACGGTCTTCAACTTCCTCGGCCCGCTGACGAACCCGGCGCGCCCCCGGGCCCAGGCCGTCGGGGTGTTCCACCCGCGGATGGCGGGCGTGATGGCGGGCGTGTTCGCCGCGCGCGGCTGCTCCTCGCTGGTGTTCCGGGGCGACGACGGGCTCGACGAGCTGACCACCACGGGCACCTCCACGGTGTGGGTCGTCCGCGACGGGACGGCGACGGAGACGACCTTCGACCCGGCCGACCTCGGCATCCCGCCGGCGAAGCCGGAGGACCTGCGCGGCGCCGACGCGGCCTTCAACGGGCGGGTGGCGCGCGAGACGTTCGCGGGGCGGCCGGGGCCCGTCCGCGACATGGTGCTGCTCAACGCCGCCGCGCTCATCACCGCCTACGAGGGGGCGCCGCCCGCCGCGGACCTCACCGCGACGCTGCGGGAGGCCTACGGGCGCGCCGCCGCCGCGGTCGACTCGGGGGCCGCGACCACCCTCCTCGACCGCTGGGTCGACGCCTCCCGGAGCCTGCGCGGCTGACGCCCGCGCAGGCCTTCACCCGGGCGTTCGCCCCGTCCCCACGGCGCTCAACCCGGCCGCACCGCGCTCACGCGACGCCGCGCGCGCCGTTCGACAGCCGCTGCGCGATGTAGATCGGGATCACCGACAGCACGATCAGGGCCGCGGCGAGCACGTTGACGACCGGGGCCTGGTTGGGGCGGAACAGGTTGTTGAAGATCCAGATCGGCAGGGTCTGGGCGCCCGGCCCCGCGGTGAACGTGGTCACGATGATCTCGTCGAAGGACAGCGCGAACGACAGCAGGCCCCCGGCGAGCAGGGCGGAGCGCAGCGCCGGGAACGTGACGTGCCAGAACGTCTGGAACGTGTCGGCGCCGAGGTCCGCGGACGCCTCCTCCAGGCTGGTGCCGGTGCGCCGCAGCCGGGCGAGCACGTTGTTGAAGATCGTGACGACGCAGAACGTGGCGTGCCCGACGATCACGGTGAACAGGCCGAGCCCGATCCCGAGCGGCTTCAGCACGACCTGGAAGGCGTTGCTGAGCGCGATGCCGGTGACGATGCCGGGCAGCGCGATCGGCAGCACGACGACCAGCGACACCGTCTCGCGCCCGAAGAACCGGTGGCGCGCCACCGCGAAGGCCGCCATGGTGCCGAGCACGAGCGCGGCGGCCGTCGCGCCGAGGCCCGCCTTGACGCTGGTGAGGACGGCCTGCCGGGCGCCCTCGTTGTCCAGCGCCTGCGACCACCAGCGCCCGGTGAACCCGGACGGCGGCCAGCCGAACGTGGTGTCGGCGTTGACGGAGTTGACCAGCACGACCAGCAGCGGCACGTAGATGACGGCGAGGCCGAGGAACATCAGGACGCGCAGCGCGATCCGCGCGGCCGGCGAGAGGGTCATCACAGCTCCCTGAGCGCGCCGGTGCGGCGGGCCGCGGCGAGGTAGCCGAGCATCACCACCACCGGGATCGTGGCGACCGCCGCCGCGAACGGCAGGTTGTTGGCGGCGCCGATGTTGTCGTAGACGACGTTGCCGAGCAGCTGGCTTCGGCCGCCGACGATCTTCACGGTGATGTAGTCGCCGAGCGACAGCGAGAACGTGAAGATCGACCCGGCCACCAGCGAGGGGAACACCAGCGGCAGCACGACGGAGCGGAACGTGCGCAGCGGGCGGGCGCCGAGGTCGCCGGAGGCGTCCAGCAGCGAGTCCGGGAGCCGCTCCAGGCCCGCGTAGACCGGCAGGATCATGTACGGCAGCCACAGGTAGGCCAGCACCAGCACGGTCGCCGTGAGGCCGTAGCCGGGGCCGGAGAGCCCGAACGGCCCGAGCACCTGGTCGACCAGGCCGCCCTGCGCCAGCATCACCCGCCACGCGTACGCCTTGACGAGGTAGGCGGCCCACAGCGGCGCCAGGATCGCGATCACCAGGTACGGCCGGTACCGCGGCCTGGCGACCTTGGCCATGTACAGCGCCATCGGGAAGCCGATGGCGGTGTCGATGAGGGTGACGGCGACGGCGACGCCGAGGCTGCGCAGCGCGACCGTCCGGTACACCGGCTCGTCGACCAGGATCTGGAAGTTGGAGAGCGTGAACTGCCGGACGACCTCGCCGGTGAAGACGTCGGTCGTCCAGAACGCGGTCAGGAAGATCGCGGCGAGCGCGCCGAGGTAGACGACGACCAGCCAGGCGAGCGGCGCCGACAGCAGCAGCGACAGGCGCAGCCGGGGGCGGCGGTACAGCAGGGCCGCCGCCCGGCGCCGGGTCCCCGGCGCCGGGCGGCCGTCCTTCCCGCCGGCGGTGGCGGGAGCGGTCATCCCTTGATCGTGGTCCACGCCTGGGTCCACTTGGAGTAGTCGACGCACTTGACGTCCTTGCGCCCGTCGAGGCACTGGGCGATCGGCGTCGTCCAGAAGTGCACCTTGGAGAAGTAGCTCTCGTCGGTGGCGTGGAAGGTGTCGCAGAACGTCTTGTCCGCGGTCTCCGCGCATGCCTTGGCGTTGGCCGGGGCCTCACCGAACCACTCGGCGACCTGCGCGTTCGTCTTGGGCGAGACGATCCAGTCCAGCCACTTGTAGGCGCAGTTCGGGTTCTTGGACTTCGCGCCGACCATCCAGGTGTCCGACCAGCCGGTGGAGCCCTCCTTGGGCAGGGCGACCTTCACCGGCGCCTTCTCGCCCTGCGCGAGGTTCGCGATGACCTGCCAAGTCGTGCCGAGGACCGAGTCGCCGCTCTTGAACGCCTGGACCTCCTTGGTGTAGTCGGACCAGTACTCGCCGATGAGCCCGCGCTGGGTCTTCAGCAGCTCCACGGCCGCGTCGAACTGCTTCTGGTCGAGCGCGTACGGGTTCTTGATGCCGAGCTCGGGCTTGGCCGACATCAGGTAGAGCGCGGCGTCGGCGATGTAGATCGGCGAGTCGTAGGCAGTGATCTTCCCCTTGTACGGGGAGTTCGCGTCGAACACCGCGCCCCACGAGTCGGGGGCCGTCTTGACCTTGTCGGTGCGCCACATGAGCAGGTTGGCGCCGCGCCCGTGCGGGATGCCGTAGGAGGTGCCGTTCACCGAGTTCCAGGGCTTGTTCTTCAGCCCGGCGAACACGTCGGCGTAGTTGGGCACGAGCTTGGTGTTGACCGGCGCGACCGTCCCGGAGGCGATCAGCCGGAGCGAGGCGTCGCCGGAGGCGGAGACCGCGTCGTACTCGCCGGTCTTCATGAGGGTCACCATCTCGTCGGACGTGCCGGCGACCTTGGTGTTGACCTTGCATCCGGTCTGCTTCTCGAACGGGGTGACCCAGTCGACCTTGGGGTCGTTGGAGCCGTCCTCGGCGTACCCGGCCCAGGCGACCAGGTTGACCTGGCCCTCGCTCTTGCCGAGCGACTGCTGCATCGGCACCTTGGGGACCGAGAAGCCGCCCTGCCCGGCTCCGGTCGCCTTGTCGCCCGAGTCGCCGCCGCAGGCGGCGGCCGCCAGTCCGATCGCCAGCGTCGCCGCGGTGGCGAGCGCCATGCGCGTGGACCACATGGGGAACTCCTTATGGTGGGGGTTTTTTCGGGGGTTTTCGGGGTGGTTCAAGGGGTGCGCGCCGGCGCGGCGCCGGCGCCCGACACGCGGAACTCGTGCGCCTCGTGCCAGCTGATCCGCACGCGCGCGCCGCGCCGGCCCAGCACGTCCATGGAGGAGGTCCGCAGGTTCTGCTCCAGCGCGACGACCCGCTCCCCCGACTCCAGGTCGATGACGAACCGGGTGACCGCGCCCGCGTAGACGACCTCGGCGACCGTGCCGAGCGCCTGCCGGTCCCCCGCGTCCGGCCCGTCCGCGCCGTCCGCGCCGCCGTCGTGGACGTGGAGCTTCTCCGGCCGCACGCAGACCTCGCCGATGCGGTTGGTCGTGCCGACGAAGCCCGCGACGAACTCGGTGGCGGGACGCTCGTACACCTCGGCGGGCGTGCCGACCTGCTGGACGCGGCCGCGGTCGAGCACCGCGATCCGGTCGCTGAGGGTCAGCGCCTCCTCCTGGTCGTGGGTGACGAAGACGAAGGTGATGCCGGCCCTGCGCTGGATGCTCTTCAGCTCGACCTGCATCTCCTCGCGCAGCTTCAGGTCGAGCGCGCCGAGCGGCTCGTCGAGCAGCAGCACCTTCGGCTCGTTCACCAGCGCGCGGGCGAGCGCGACCCGCTGGCGCTGGCCGCCCGACAGCTCGGCGGGGCGGCGCGCCCCCATCCCGTCGAGCCGGACGCTGCGCAGCGCCTCCAGCGCCCGCTCGCGGCGCTTCGCCTTCGGCACCCGCCGCACCTTGAGGCCGTACTCGACGTTGCGGAGCACGTCCAGGTGCGGGAAGAGCGCGTAGTCCTGGAAGACGGTGTTCACGTCACGGTCGAACGGGGCGAGCGACGTCACGTCCCTGCCGCCGAGTTCGATCGTTCCAGCCGTCGGCCGCTCGAAGCCCGCGATGAGCCGCAGCACGGTCGTCTTGCCCGACCCGGACGGGCCGAGCATGGAGAAGAACTCGCCGTCCCCGATGTCGAGGTCGACTCCCGCCACCGCCTCGACGGGGCCGAAGGTCTTGCGCAGATCGCGGATCCTCACCGCTGAAGCCGGCATGACCGAAAACATATGGATTCATAGGTTTAAGTTCAAGTGATGTTCCGGTATCACTGTGTCAACACCGGGAGGGGGCCCATGGACAGCGCGCACCTCGTCGTGTTCGCTCCCGTCGACAACACCGCGCGGGTGCACGCGGTGGTACGGCGCCTCAGCGACGCGATCGCGCTCGGCCTCCTCGGCGACGGCGAACAGCTGCCCAGTGAGACCGACCTGTCGGCATATCTCGGTGTATCAACGGTCACACTACGCGAAGCACTGATGGCCTTGCGTCAACAAGGGCTCATCGACACCCGCCGGGGGCGCGGCGGCGGCAGCTTCGTCCGGGCCCCTGCCAGGGCGTTCGATCTCGATGAGCGGCTGCGTTCGCTCAGCGCGGAAGAGCTCCGCGATCTCGGCGACCACTACGCCGCGATCGCCGGGGCCGCCGCCCGCCTCGCCGCCGCGCGGTCGCTGCCCGGCGACGTCCGGCGGCTGCGCCGGACGCTGGAGGAGATGGACGAGGCGGGCTCCGGCGCCGGGATGTGCCGGCTGGACGGCCGGCTCCACCTGGAGATCGCCGCCGCGTCCCAGTCCGGCCGGCTCACCAGGGAGGAGATCCGGCTCCAGGCCGAGATCGGACCGCTCGTCTGGGCCGTCCACGACCTGCCCGACCGGCGCGGGGGCGTCGGCGCCGAGCACGCCGCGCTCGTCGGCGCGATCGAGGCCGCCGACGGCGCCCGGGCCCGCGATGTCGCTGAAAGTCACGTCTCGAATGCGGTAGAACGTCTGATTGAACGACGGCTCGCACTCTGAGACCCCGAGGGGGACCCATGCCCGCCGAGCCACCGGCCGTCGGCGCGGCGGCGGCACACGTCCGCGCGACCCTGGACGGCGTCTTCACGACCGTGGCGCAGGTGCGCGACGCGACGGAGCGGTGCCTGGAGGACGTCCACCGCGCCGGCCGCACCCCCGCCCGCGCCGACCTCGCCGGGCTGCGCCCGCTGCTGCTCGCGCGGCTCGGCCCGCTGGTCTGCGGCCTCGGCTTCATCGCCGCGCCCCGCCTGCTCGCCGACGCCGCCTGGTACATGGAGTGGTGGCAGACCGGCCCGGCCGGGCGGCCGTCCCAGCTGCTGCGCGACCTGAACCCCGAGAGCAGCGCCCTGTACGACTACACCGCCTGGGAGTGGTTCACGGGACCCGAAGGCGGCGCCGAGAGGACCGTCTGCGGCCCCTACGTCGACTACCTGTGCAGCGACGAGTACGTCCTCACCCTGTCGGCGCCTGTGCGCGTGGCCGGGGAGTTCGCCGGCGTCGCGGCCGCCGACGTGTTCGCCCGGACGTTCGAGAACGAGGTCGTCCCGGCGCTGCGGGAGATCCCCGCGCCCGCGTTCGTCGTCAACGCCCCCGGCCGCGTCATGGCGTCCAACACCGCGAGCTGGCCCCCGGGCGCCGTCTACCGCGAGGTGCCCGGCTACGCCGCCCGCCCCTGCGGGACCGGCGTCGACCGCATCGCCCTCGTGGTCGGCTTCTAGCGCGCGCCCGGCCGCGTCAGTCGGTGTCAGTCGGCGTCGGGGAGGCCGAGGGCGAAGGCCTGCTCCAGGTCGTGCTGGGAGTAGGTGCGGAACGCGATGTGGGTCTCGGTGCCGACGATGCCGGGGACCTTGTTGAGGCGGCCCGGGATCACGTCGTTGAGCTCCTCGTGGCGGCGGACCCGGACCATCACCATGAGGTCGTGGTCGCCGGTGATGGAGTACACCTCGCTGACGCCCTCCAGCGCGGCGATCGTCTCGGCCACCTCGTGGATGCGCGCGACGTCGGCCTTGACGAACACGATCGCAGTGACCACTGCACCCTCCCCGCAGAATCGGACGCTCCGACCCTACCGGGGAAGCCGGGCGCGCGACCGCGAGGGGACGCCCGCGCCGGGCCGGCGGGTACGGGACGGGGCCGCGGTCAGCCGCGGCTGAGCGCGGCCAGGCGGCGGGCCGGACCGGCGCGGCGGGCCAGCAGCGCGAACACCACGCCCGCCACGAAGCCGTAGATGTGCGCGGTGTAGGCCACGTTGCTCTTGGCGTCCCCGAGGGACAGCCACTGCAGGACGAACCAGTAGCCGAGCACCACCCACACCGGCAGCCGGATCACGATGACCGGCGGCACCCAGCTGACGACGCGGCCCCGGGGGTTGAGGATCACGTAGGCGCCCATCACCCCGGCGATCGCGCCGGACGCGCCGATGAGCGGGACGGTGGCGTCGGGCGACGTCCAGGCGAACCCGTAGACGGCGACGAGCCCGAACGCCAGGTAGGCGAGCAGGTAGCGCCACCGGCCGAGCCTGTCCTCCACGCCCATGCCGACGACGAACAGGAAGACCAGGTTGCCCAGCAGGTGCAGGGCGCTGGAGTGCAGAAACATCGAGGTGAACGCGGTCGTCCAGGGCGCCTTGCGGAAGTTCGCGGGGCCGCAGTCGTGCACGACCTCCGAAGGCAGCGGCTGCTGGTCTCCGGTGGTCAGCTCCTTGGGCACGGCGCCGTACTCGAACGTGAAGTGCGTCGCCTTGCACTCGCGGACCGCACCCTTGCCGTACCAGGCGGCGAAGTTCGACATCGGGGTGAGCAGGAAGACGACCACGTTGACCGCGATCAGCAGGTACGTCACCCAGGGGATGCGCCGCGCAGGCTGACTGTCGTAGAGAGGCAGTGCCATGCGGGGTCGTCCTCCGGTTGCCGGGTGTACACCGTCACCTTAGTGGCGGCGCGGCCCGCGAGGGGCCGCCTCAGGCCGGGCGTACGACCGGTCGTAGGCCTTGTCGATCCACTCGCGCAACCCCTCGGCGCCGTGCACCGGACACGTCCACGGGCCGTCGACCTCGACCAGGCGGACGCCGGGCAGGTCGAGCCAGCGCAGGACGCACTCCATCTCCTCGGCGGTCGCGCCCTGCGAGGGGGGCGCGCCGAGGGCGACGCCGCCCGGCGCCTCCCCCGAGGGCGGGAACACCGTCTCGGCCGTCGCGATGAGCGCGTCGACGTAGGGGCGGGGCCGGGCGTTCGGCGGAACGGTGCCGGCCGCGGCGAGCCGGCCGTACCGCACGACCGACAGCTCCCAGCCGCCGTCGAAGGCGGGGCGCGCCGCCACGAGCTGGGGCAGCCGGGCCAGCGCGGCGAGCCGCTGCCCGCGCGCGGCGGCCCGCACGAACGCGGCGAGCCGGTCGCGCTGGGCGGCGGCCTCCTCGTAGCGCAGCTCGGCGGCGAGCCTGTCGATGCGCACCTGGGCGGCGGCCACGACGGGCCGCACGTCGCCCTCCATGACGGCGCGGGCCGTCCCGGTGTGCACGGCGTAGGCGTCGGCGGACTCGCGGCCGTCGCAGGGGGCGCCGCAGCGGCCGAGCTCGGCGAGCGCGCACGAGCGCGCCTTGCCGCGCTCGATGAGCCGGAGCGTCAGCCGCTGGGTGCACTGGCGCAGCGGCACGGCCTCGTGCAGCGCGGCACGCGCCTCCTCCGCCTGCCGCCGCGACGAGATCGGCCCGAGGTAGCGGGCGCCGTCGGCGCGGCACTCCCGCACGATGGACAGCCGCGGGAACGGCTCCACGGTCAGCTTCAGCCAGATCGCCCGCTCGGGGAACTTGGACCGGCGGTTGTAGCGCGGCTTGTGCTCGGCGATCAGCCGCAGCTCGCGGACCTCGGCCTCCAGCCCGGTGGCGCACACGATCGTGCGGACGTTCTCGGCGAGGCCGACCATCTCGCGGACGCGCCACCGCGTCTCCGAGCCGGTGAAGTAGCTGCGCACGCGCGAGCGCAGGTCGCCGCTCTTGCCCACGTAGAGCACCTCGCCGGCGTGGTCCTCGAACAGGTAGACGCCCGGGGTGGACGGGACGTCGTCGGCGAGGTGGCGCTTGCGGCGCTGCTCTGGGGTGGGCGCCTTGGCGAAGCCGCGCATCTCCTCCAGCGAGGTGACGCCGAACGAGCCGAGCCGCTCGATCAGGCCGTGCAGGACCTCGACGGTGGCGCGGGCGTCGGCGAGGGCCCGGTGCGTCGGCTCGTTGGACGTCCGGAAGTAGCGGGCCAGCGTGCCGAGCTTGCAGTTGGGCACCTCGTCGCGGGACAGGACGCGCCGCGCGAGGTCGACGGTGTCGACGACCGGGAAGGCGGGCCACGCGTAGCCGTTCGCGGCGCACGCGGCCTTGAGGAACCCGATGTCGAACGAGGCGTTGTGCGCGACGAGGACGCAGCCGCGCGCGAACTCCAGGAACGCCGGGAGCACCGACTCGATGCGCGGCGCGGCCGTCACCATCGCGGTGGTGATGCCGGTCAGCGCGGTGATGAACGGCGGGACGGGCCCGCCCGGGTCGACCAGCGTGCCGAGCTCGCCGAGCTCCTCTCCCCCGCGCACCTTCACCGCGCCGATCTCGGTGATGGCCGAGTCGGCCGCCGAGCCGCCGGTGGTCTCGAGGTCGACCACCACGAAGGTGACGTCGCGGAGCGGGGTGCCGAGGTCGTCCAGGGTGCCCTGGACGCCGTGCGCCTGGACCCCGCGGCCCTGGACACCGTGCGCAGCCGTCATGTGCGCGACCGTAGAGGACCCCACCGACAGAACTTCGTGCCGCTAGGGTTGGGGGGTGCCGGGACGTCCCGCCGGTCGGGGGCCGCGGGGACGGGCGGGAGGCATCCCGCCGAGGGTTCGGCGCGATCCGTCCGATCACGCGTTCGCCCTGGTTAGGGCGGGTGCGCTCGGGAACACACAGCCCACCGGCGGCGCAGCCCGGAAGGAGCGGGATCATCGACAGCGGCCCCGAAGCGACCCCCGGCCGCGGGGATCCCGCGGAGAAGCTCGCCCGCCCGCTGCCCGAGGCGGTGCGGCAGGGCGTGGTGGAGGTCGCCGCCGACCTGATCGGGACGCTGCCCGCCGACGAGGTCCCCCCGCCGCTGCGCCGGTTCGCGCGGTTCGAGCGCCGCAAGCGCGCCAAGCTCGCGGGCCAGCACATCGCGGCGGCGCTGGAGAAGGACGAGGAGTTCCGGCGGCGGGTCGCCGTGCCGCTCCGAGAGGCGCAGGCCGACCTGGCGGAGGTGGTCGAGGGCGGGGACGTGCCGCCCGCGGCCGATCCGGTGCGCGTCGCGGTGCTGGCCTACCTGCTGCGCCCGGCGGGCTGGACCGCGCTCGTCGAATCGGCGCGCGAGGAGCTGGCGCGCTCGGCGACCGCGTCCGAGGAGGAGGAGGCCGAGCGCCGCATCGCCGCGCTGAAGGCCGAGCTGGCCGCGACCCGCGACGCCCGCGGCGCCGAGCTGGCCAAGCTGCGCGCCGAGCTCCGCGAGACCAAGGCCGAGGTCGCGGAGCTGCGCCGCAAGCTGCACGACGCGCGCACCCGGTACCGGGCGGCGGAGGAGCGCGCCCTCGCGGTCGCCGCCGACGCCGACCGCGAGCTCGCCGCCGCGCGCGAGTCGACCGCCGCCGCGGACAAGGAGCTGCGCAGGCTGCGCGCCCGCGCCGCGCGGGCGGAGGAGGCGGCGGAGGCCGCCAGGCGGGCCGCGCGGGAGGGGCGCAACGTCGACGACGTCCGGCTGCGGATGCTGCTCGACGCGCTCGTGGACGCCGCGCAGGGCGTCCGCCGGGAGCTGGCCCTGCCCTCCACCATCGGCCGTCCCGCCGACGCGGTCGGCGGGCTGGAGCCGGACCGGCTGGCGCACCGCGCGCTGCCCGGCCGGGCCCTGTCCGACAGCGACCCGCAGCTGCTGGACAGGCTGCTCACGCTCCCGCAGGTGCACCTGGTGGTGGACGGCTACAACGTCACCAAGACCGGGTACGGGGAGCTGCCGCTGGCCGACCAGCGCAGCCGGCTGCTGTCCGGGCTCGGCGGGCTGGCCGCGCAGACGCGCGCCGAGGTCACGTGCGTGTTCGACGGCGCGGAGCTGGAGGCGCCGGTCGCCATCGCGGCGCCGCGCGGGGTGCGGGTGCTGTTCAGCCGCCCGGGGCAGACGGCGGACGAGCTGATCGGCGAGCTCGTGCGGGCGGAGCCGCCAGGCCGGTCGGTGGTCGTGGTGTCGTCCGACCGGGAGGTCGCCGACGCCGCGCGGCGCGCCAGCGCGCGCCCCTGCCCCTCCTCCCTGCTGCTGCGCAGGCTGGGCCGCTCCTAGGGCGGGCCCGCCCATAAGGCGGCCATAAGGCTCTCATAAGGCAAGCCTCGCGGTCCGTGATCATCACGTCACGAAAAGTGGATGATGTCCGCAGATGTCAATCAAAGAGTGATGAATCGGTTGTGACGGCTGTTGCCCCTCGCTAATGTCGTCCGCTGACGTCGTTGGACGAGAGGGGCGAAACCGACCGTGGCCAATGATCACATCGGGGCACCGGCGCAGCGGCCTGCCCGCAGGGCGGGTTCCGCGGGCAGAGGCGTCTCCCGTCGCCTGGCGGCCGTCGCCGGCCTGACCGTGGCGGTCTCCCTGACCTGCTCCCCGGTGGTGGCGCACGCCGAGCCCAAGCCGACCCGGGCGCAGGCCCAGAAGAAGCTCGACAAGCTCAACGAGCAGATGGACCAGAAGGTCGAGCAGTTCAACCAGAACCGCGAGAAGCTCAAGGTCGCCAAGAAGAAGTTCGACTCCGCGACCAAGGCGAGCAAGCAGGAGCAGGCAAGCTTCGAGGAGCAGCGGTCCAAGATCGCTCAGATGGCGGCCACCGCGTACAAGAACGGTGACTCGGCCGACGTCACCGGCTTCGTCGGCAGCAAGGACCCGCAGTCGATCCTCGACCAGGCGGCCGTCTTCTCGCACCTGTCGCACGAGCGCAGCTCCCAGCTCACCCAGTTCCTTGCGACGGCCCAGCGGCTCCGCCGCGAGCAGGCCCAGGCGAAGTCCGCCTACGACGAGGTGAAGTCCAAGCAGGACGAGCTGAAGAAGCAGAAGCAGGAGCTCGACAAGCAGGTCCAGAAGCAGAAGGCGCTCGTGCGCCGGCTCGGCGGCGGCACGCCGTCGCGCCCGGGCGGCGGCGGTGGCACCGGCGGCACCTACAACGGCCCGGCCAGCGGTCCGGCCCGCGCGGCGCTCGACTTCGCCTACGCCCAGCTCGGCAAGCCCTACTCCTACGGCGCCGAGGGCCCGGGCTCCTACGACTGCTCCGGCCTGACCATGAAGGCCTGGGCCGCCGCGGGCGTCGGCATCACCCGCACCACCAACTCCCAGTACGCCGCGACCAAGCGGGTGGCCAAGAGCAACCTGCAGCCCGGCGACCTGGTCTTCTTCAGCAACCTCGGCCACGTCGGCATGTACGTGGGCGGCGGCAAGATGATCCACGCCCCGCACACCGGCGACGTCGTCAAGATCAGCGACATCACCTCCGGCTACTACCTGAGCAACTACTACGGCGCCGGACGCCCCTGACGCACCGCCCTGACACCCCCGCGGCGCGGGTGTGACGGGGCCCTCATCGACAACGGACCGGGCTTGACCTGGTCCGTTGTTGATTTTGGGGGGGTTTGCCTTCTCTTGGGGCTTTGGTACCTTGTCACCACTCACGGCGCCCTCCAGACGCCGTGGACCCGCGGCGCCCCCCAGGCGCCCCGGTCCCACGCGGAGCATCCAGCACCCGCGTGACGGCGGCGCGAGCCACGCGCCGCACCCCCGGGCGGCACGCCCCACGTGCCGTCCCGCGGCGCCCGCAGGCGCCGCACGGTCTCGACGCAGACCAGGCCTACCCCCGCCCCACCGTGCGCACGCTTGCCGCGTGCATGGCGCCGAGCGTGCTGCCGCAGTGGCCTACACGGGGCAGGCCCCGGACGGCCCCGGAGACGGGGCGCCGTCCGCACACAACATCAGGCGCCGCTCTTTCGCACGCGGGAGACAGGTCCCGCGCAGGGCCCCATATCGCCCCCAGGATCGCAGCGGCAGCGCCGAATCCGCCGAAGAGCGGAACCGGGGACCCATATCCGCCGGAGTCCGGAGAGTCTTTCCGGACGGGCATTCCGGCACCCGGGGTGAATCGGCGCGTCTCTCCCGGGGCACCGGCGAGAGCCGCCGTAGGGCCACTTCCACGCCCGAACCCGTCAGCTAACCCGGTAGGCGTCTGGAAGAGAAGGAGAGAATCCCGCAGCGGTACCTGGGGCGTGGCCGCCACGCGACCACGCCCCGGCCCCCCCTTTCGCTCCGCAGGCACCCCCCGCCGCCGGAGCTCCCCCAATCCGAACCGGTGTGCCCGCCCCCGGGCACGCCACCGCCGAATCCGCGGACCGCCGTGCCCCGCATGCGCGTCCGACGCGGAACCGGGGACCCACTGTGTCCTTTTCGGGGTGAATCGGCCTGCCTTCGCGGCCGTAGGGCGGCTTCCACGCCCGAACCCGTCAGCTAACCCGGTAGGCGCCATGGAAGCCGAGGAGACCCCCGTGCCACGCGCGCACCGCAAGAAGGCCCCGGGCAAGCACCGGAAGCCGCACCCCCTTTCCATCACGTGGCGGACGACCGGCGGCGTCGTCGTCGGCGCCGCCGTGCTCGGCACCGCCGCCGCCACGGCGCAGGCGTCGGTCCTGCCGTTCGGCTCCGCCCCGGTGAGGTCCGCCGCCGCGGCCGACCTGGCCCCCGGCCTGGCGGCGCACGGCGACCCGTCCAGGCGCAAGTCCGAGGGCGAGCCCAGGATCCGCGCCTCGAAGACCCCCAAGAAGACCCGGCCCGAGCGGCCGTCGGCCGTGTCGTCCGGCAGGCCCTCCGCCAGAGCGGCCGGGAAGTCGCGGCCCACCGCCGCGCAGGCCATCAGGCTCGCCCGCTCGCAGGTGGGCGTCGAGGAGGACGGCGGCGGCGAGACCAAGTTCCAGGAGTGGTACATGTCCACGTCCCGCGCGCGGGAGACGCTCGCGCGCGACGGCGGGTCCCTCGACGGCTACAGCGACGCGAACTGGTGCGACATGTTCGTCTCCTGGGTCGGCGAGCAGATCGGCTTCGGCGACCAGGTCGGCAGCGACGCCTGGACGGTCGCGCACGCCCGCTGGTTCCAGGAGCACGGGCGCTGGGGCACCGAGCCGAGGCCCGGCGCGATCGTCTTCTACGCGTGGGACGGCGGCAAGTCCTTCGACGACATCCGGCACGTCGGCCTGGTCGTCGAGGAGATCGACGACGGCACGATCGAGGCCGTCGAGGGCAACACCGACAACGCCGTCCGCGTAAAGGAACGTTCCACAGACGACGTCGTCGGCTACGGCTACCCGGACTACCGGTCGTGATGCCGCCCCTCGCCCCGCGTCCTGCATAGGATCGCGCCCATGGAGGAAGGCCCCGGGCAGGACGCCACCGTCACGCGGCGCAGGGTCCTCGCCCTGGGCGCGGGCGGGGCCGCCGCCCTGCTCGCCGGAGGCGCCGGCCTGGTCGGCTCGCGCTCCGGCGGCGGGGCGCCCGGCGCCGGCGGCGCCGGCGCCGCCACCTCGCGGGTCGCCGGGACGTTCAGCCCGGAGACGGCCGCCGCCGTCCTCGCCAACCGCGCGCGCGCCGTCCGCGACGGCGACCGCATGGCCTTCCTCGCCAGCGTGGGCGACGCCCCCGCCGCCTTCCGGGACGCCCAGGCCCTCATGTACGGCAACCTCCGGAAACTCCCCCTGGAGAACTGGCGGGAGCGCATCGTCAACACCGAGGCCATGGACGGCGGCAACGCCGTCGTCCGGATCGAGGTGCGCTACAGGCTGCGCGGCTTCGACAGGAGCGACGTGGCCCGCACCCGCTACCTCACGCTGGCCCCGCGCGGCGGGACGTGGACGGTCGTCGGGGACGGGACGTCCCGCGGCCTCACCGACGACGCCGACATCTGGGACAGCGGCCCCCTGACGGCGGTCAGGGGGCGAGCCGGACTCGTCATCGGCGACGGCACCGGCCTCGACCGCATCGCCGCGCGGCTGGACGCGGCCGTCCCGGTCGTCACCTCCGTGGTCGGCAAGGGGTGGGCGCAGCGGGTCGTCGCGCTCGTCCCCGCCGACGCCTCCCTCGCCTCCGCGCTCGCCGGCCCCGGGCAGAGCCTCGGCCAGATCGCCGCGCTCGCCACCATCGCCCCCGGGGACGGCCGCGGCGAGGACCGCGTCATCATCTCCCCCGGCACCTTCGGCCGCCTCAACGAGCTCGGCCGCAACGTCGTCCTCACGCACGAGCTGACCCACGTCGCCACCGGCGGCGCCCGCGACCGGCGCACCCCGCTGTGGCTGATCGAGGGCTTCGCGGACTACGTCGGCTACCGGCGCGTCAAGATCAGTACCCGGTCGGCGGCGGGCGAGCTGCGCCGCGAGGTCTCCGCCGGGCGGGCGCCGTCCGCGCTCCCCGCGGCCGACGCGTTCGCCGGCGGCTCCCCGCGCCTCTCCCAGGCCTACCAGGAGGCCTGGCTCGCCTGCCGGATGGTCGCCGACCGGTACGGTGAGGCGGCGCTCGTCCGGCTCTACCGGGCCGCCGGGCGCGCCCCGGAGGCCGCGGCGCTGCGCGACGTGCTGGGCCTCACGCGGGAGCGCTTCACCGCACTTTGGCGCGACTACGTGAAAGAGGAGCTCGCATGAGCGAGGCGGAGACGGACGAGGGCAGCGCCGAGGGCACCGCCGGCGGAAGGCCGGGCGGCGCCCCCGGCGCCCCGGCACGGCGGCCCCGGGTCGCCGCCGCCGTCACGGCCGCCGTTCTCTTCGCCGGGGTCGCGGCCGTCCTCGCCCTGACCACCCCGTGGAGCCCGCTGCCCGGGCACGTCCCCGGCGGGCGCGTGAGACCCGACCCCGCACTGGACTTCACCCCCGCCGAGATCGCCCGTTCCAGGGCGTTCGACTCGGCCGTCAACCCGCCCGCCTACTCCGGGCTCGCCGTCGGACTCGTCCTGGTCCTGGTGCTGGGCTTCACCCCGCTGGGCGCACGGTTCATCGGCTGGGTCACCGCCAGGACACGTCGCCGGTGGCTGCGCATCATCACCGCCACCCTCGCCCTTACCACGCTGCTGCGCATCGCCGGGCTGCCGTTCGACGTCTGGGGCGAGTCGGTGCTGCGCCGCTACGGGCTCTCCACGCAGAGCTGGCCCGCGTGGCTCGTCGACCAGGCGAAGTCCCTCGCCGTCACGTGGGTCATCTACACGATCGCCCTCCTGCTGCTCTACGCCCTCACCCGCCGCTTCCCGCGCTACTGGTGGACGGGCGCCGCCGCGGGCGGGTTCGTCCTCGTCGTCTTCGTCTCGTTCGTCTACCCGCTCGCCGTCGAACCGGTGTTCAACAAGTTCCACTCGCTGCCCGCGGGCCAGTTGCGCAGCGACCTGCTGGCGATGGCCCGCCGGGACGGCGTGCCCGTCAAGGACGTCCTCGTCGCGGACGCCTCCCGCCGGACGACGTCGCTCAACGCCTACGTGTCCGGGTTCGGCTCCACGCGCCGCATCGTCCTCTACGACACGCTGCTGAAGTCGCCCCCCGCCCAGGTCGAGTCGATCGTCGGGCACGAGCTCGGCCACGCCAAGCGCGACGACGTGCTGTGGGGCACGCTCGTGGGCGCGCTCGGCGTGGCCGGGGCACTCTGCCTGCTGTACCCGCTGATGACGTCCCCGCGCCTCCTGCGGCGCGCCGGGCTCGATCCCGGCGCGCCCGGTCCCGGCGGGGCCGGCCCGGACGCCCGCCGCGGCGGCGGGGCGGCCGACCCGAGGTCCATCGCGCTCCTCCTCGCGCTCGTGACGGCCGGGACGACGCTCGCCGCCCCCGTCCAGAACCTCGTGAGCCGCCGCATCGAGGCCCGCGCCGACGTCCACGCGCTGGACCTCACCCGCGACCCGTCGACGTTCGTGTCGATGCAGCACGCGCTGTCCGTGCGCAACGTCTCGGACCTGGACCCCGACGCGGCGGAGTACCTGCTGTGGCTCACGCACCCCTCGGGCCCCGACCGGATCGCCATGGCCCGCGACTGGGCGCGCATGCACCGCGTCCGGGTCCCGCCGCCGCAGCGCTAGCCGGCGCTCAGTTGCCCTCGGCCCGCTGCGCACCGGGGACCTTGGCCCCCCGCTGCGCCGACAGGGTCGCCGCGTCCACGTGCGGAGCCGTCGTGACCGACCGCTTCAGGGCGCTGCCCTTCGTCCAGTCCTGCCACTTGACCTGCCAGTAGCCCCAGCCGTTCTCCGGCTCCAGCTCCCGGCTGCTCCCGGTCACCGTGATCGGGTCGCCCCGCTGGGAGAGGTTGTAGAACCACTTGGCGTTGGACGGGCTGACGTTGATGCAGCCGTGGCTGACGTTCTCGCTGCCCTGGGCGCCGACCGACCACGGCGCGCTGTGGACGTACTCGCCGCTGTCGGAGATCCGCACCGACTTGTAGACGGTCAGGCTGTAGTACCCGGCGCAGCCGGGACCGCAGCCGTCCCACTCCGACGTCATGACGGTCGGGTCCTCCTTGCCCATCGCGAGGTGGACGCCGTTGGTCGTGGTGTACTTGCGGACCCCGCCGCGCCCCATGCTCGTCGGGATCGTACGGGCCTTCTTCCCGTTGATCCTCACGACCATCTTGTGGCTGTCCTCGCCGGCCGTGGAGACGTGCGAGTCGCCGACCTTGAAGTCGACGCCGTAGTCCTTCCCGCCGTAGACGCCCTGGCCGGTGCGGACGCCGCTCAGGTGCGCCTTGAACGACACCTTCGTGTGGGCGGGCCAGTACTGCTTCGTCCGGAAGACGACCTCCTGGGCGCCGAACCAGTTCCAGCCGCCCTCGACGGTCCGGTCGGCGGTGACCTCCAGGGCCCGCTCCACGGCCGCCCGGTCCTGCACCGGGCGGGCGAAGTGCACGATGATCGGTATGCCGACGCCGACGGTCTCCCGGTTGAACGGCGCCTCGATCGAGACGTCGTTGGTCTTCTTCACCTCGGCCGTCGTGAAGCCGCTGCGGACCGTACGCGTCCGGCCGTCCCTGCCGAGGGCGGTGGCGTCGACCGTGTAGGCCGTGCCCGGCTTCAGCGTCCACCGGGACCGCCACCGGGTCCGGTCGGCGCTCAGGTCGCCCTCGACCACTCCGTCCTTCGTCGCCACCGTCACGTTCTCGATCGTGCCGTGCCGCGCCTCGACGGCGATGGGGCTGTCCGGCCTGAGCTTGCCGCCGCCCCCGCCCGGGGACACCGCGAGCTTCACCTCGTCCCTGCCGTCCGGTGCGACGCCTCCCGAACACGCCGCGGCACCCGCCACCACGCCCGCGCCGACGAGCACGGCGGTGTACCGCCCCCGGCCTCCCGGTCTCGAGCCACTCACCCGCATGTGGACCCCCCGGTCGTTCACCTGGGCGATCGGTCCGCTGCCCAGCCCGGTCGCTGGAGCGGCGCCCAGTATGTGTGAAAGGGCCGGTACCCGCTACAAAGCGGACACCGGCCCCCGATGGGGATCTTTTACTGATCAGTGGGCGAAATGACCCCGATAGTACTCGAACACCATTCCGATCGATGTGAGGACCGCGGCGGCGGCGCCGAGGATGACCAGCCACCAGCCGAACACGACGCCGAGCGCCACGGCCGAGGCCGACAGCCCCACGAACAGCGGCCACCAGCTGTGCGGGCTGAAGAAGCCCAGCTCGCCGGCCGCGTCCGCGATCTCGCCCTCCGGGTCGTCCTCGTACAGCGGCCCGGCGTTGGCGCGCTCGAGGCGCCGGATCGTGAAGTGGACGTAGAACCCGATGAGCCCGGCGAGGCCGACCGCGAGCGCGAGCGCCGTCGTGCCCGTCCAGTCCTTGGACCAGAGCCAGTACACGATGTCGGTGGCGAGGAAGAAGACCGCGCAACCGTAGAACATGAACGCCTGGACGCGCATCGGCTACTCCCCCTTCGCCCCGGCCAGTTCGCCCTTGGCACCCACGTGCGGGTGGTGCAGGTCGAACGCCGGCCGCTCGGAACGGATCTTCGGGATCGAGTTGAAGTTGTGCCGCGGCGGCGGGCAGGACGTCGCCCACTCCAGCGAGTTGGAGTAGCCCCACGGGTCGTCGACGTCGACGCGCTTGCCGCGCTTCCACGTGATGTAGACGTTGTAGAAGAACGGCAGCATCGACGCGCCGAGCACGAACGAGAAGATGCTGGAGATCTCGTTCAGCCCGTGGAACTCGTTCGCGTAGTCGGCGTACCGGCGCGGCATGCCCGCGGCGCCCAGCCAGTGCTGGATGAGGAAGGTGCCGTGGAAGCCGATGAACAGCATCCAGAAGTGGACCTTGCCGAGGGTGTCGTTCAGCATCTTGCCGGTGAACTTCGGCCACCAGAAGTAGAAGCCCGCGAACATCGCGAACACCACGGTGCCGAACACGACGTAGTGGAAGTGCGCCACCACGAAGTAGGAGTCCGACAGCTGGAAGTCCATCGGCGGCGACGCCAGGATGACGCCGGTGAGACCGCCGAACAGGAAGGTCACGAGGAAGCCCAGCGACCACAGCATCGGCGACTCGAACGTCAGTTGTCCTCGCCAGATGGTCCCGACCCAGTTGAAGAACTTCACCCCCGTGGGCACGGCGATGAGGAACGTCATGAAGGAGAAGAACGGCAGCAGCACCTGGCCGGTGACGAACATGTGGTGCGCCCACACGGTGATGGACAGGCCCGCGATGCTGATGGTCGCGAAGACCAGGCCGATGTAGCCGAACACCGGCTTGCGGCTGAAGACCGGGAGGATCTCCGTCACGATGCCGAAGAAGGGCAACGCGATGATGTAGACCTCCGGGTGCCCGAAGAACCAGAACAGGTGCTGCCAGAGCAGCGCGCCCCCGTGCGCGGCGTCGAAGATGTGCGCGCCGAGCTTGCGGTCGGCCTCGAGCGCCAGCAGCGCCGCGGCCAGCGGCGGGAAGGCGATCAGGACCAGGATCGAGGTCAGCAGGACGTTCCACGTGAAGATCGGCAGCCGGAACATCGTCATCCCCGGCGCCCGCATGCACAGGATCGTGGTGATGAAGTTGACCGCGCCCATGATGGTGCCGAAGCCCGACATCGCGAGGCCCATCACCCACATGTCGCCGCCGACGCCCGGCGAGCGGACCGCGTCCGACAGCGGGGCGTAGGCGAACCAGCCGAAGCTGGCCGCGCCGCCCGGGGTCAGGAAGCCCGCGATGACGATCAGGCTGCCGAACAGGAACAGCCAGTACGCCAGCATGTTCAGCCGGGGGAACGCCACGTCGGGCGCGCCGATCTGCAGCGGCATGATGACGTTGGTGAAGCCCGCGAACAGCGGCGTCGCGAACATCAGCAGCATGATCGTGCCGTGCATGGTGAACAGCTGGTTGAACTGCTCGTTGCTGACGACCTGCAGCCCCGGCTTGAACAGCTCCGTGCGGATGATGAGCGCGAGCACACCGCCGAACAGGAACATGAAGAACGAGGTGATCAGGTAGAGGTAGCCGATCACCTTGTGGTCGGTGGACGACAGCCAGGAGGCGATGATCCGCCCCTTGCTCGTCCGCGGCGCGGCGATCGGCGCGCTCGGTGCGTGACTCGTCGCGGTCACTTGGCACCTCCCGCGGCCAGTGCTTGCTTCGAATCGGCGATGAACTTCTGGTACTGCTCCGGCGTCACGACCCGCAGCTGGAACAGCATCCGGCTGTGGTCGACGCCGCAGAGCTCGGCGCAGCGGCCCTCATAGGTGCCGAGCTTGTTCGCCGTGAACTCGAACTCGTTGGTGTAGCCCGGCATGACGTCCTTCTTGTAGATCAGTGCCGGCACCCAGAACGAGTGGATGACGTCGTTGGCGTGCAGCCGCACCCGCACCGTCTGGCCCGAGGGGATCGTCATCACCGGCTTGGCGGCGGCGGGCCCGTTCGGGGCGACGGGCTGGCCGACGACGGAGGCGACCGTCTTCTCCTTGCCCGCGGCGTCCTTCTCCTTGTAGTCGAACTGCCAGCTCCACTGGAACCCGGTCACGTCGACGACCACCTGCGGATTCTTGGTGGTCTTCTCGACGAAGTTCTCGTCCCTCGCGGTGAAGTAGAACAGGACCGCGATGATGACGAACGGGACCGCCGTGTAGAGGATCTCGATCGGCATGTTGTAGCGGACCTGCGGCGGCAGGTCGTCGGAGCGCTTGCGGTGGAACAGCACCGCCCAGATGATCAGGCCCCAGACCACGGCCCCGACCGCGAACGCCGCGATCCAGGAGCCCTGCCAGAGCTTCAGCATGCGCTCGCCCTGGACGCTGATCGGCTCGGGCAGGCCCAAGCGGCTACCGCTGCACGCGGTGGCGGACAGCGCCAGCAGTCCTAGCGCGCCGGCGCTTTTCAATGCGCGGCGACTGCGCACAGGCGTACGCCGCTCCCTAGAGCGGGTCGGACTCACGGAATGCCTTCCCCACGGATGAAAGCCCGGTCGGCCGGGCGGAGAGATCGGTGTTTACACGTGTGGTGGACACCCTAGCGCGAGGGTCGCGCGAACCCCCGATCGGGTGCCCGGTTAGTGTTCTCACGTGGCACGACCGAGCACTCCGGGCGGCTATTTCGACGCCGCGTCCACCGAGCCGCCGCACCCGGCGGCCCGCGCCGCCCTGCTCGAGGCGCTGGACGCGGCCTGGGCCGATCCCGCCCGGCTGTACGGGACGGCCCGCGGCGCCCGGCTGCTGCTCGACCGCGCCCGCGCGCGTGTCGCCGGCGTCCTGGGGGCCCGTGCCGACGAGGTGTCGTTCACCTCATCGGGCACCCAGGCGGTGCACCTGGCGGTCCTCGGGGGGCTCCAGGCGCGCCGGCGCGCCGGGCGGCACCTGGTCGCGGGCGCCGTCGAGCACTCCAGCGTCCTGCACGCCGCCGAGCTGCACGAGCGCGACGGCGGCGAGGTGACCCTCGTCGGCGTCGACCGCACCGGGCGCGTCGACGCCGCCGAGTTCGCCGCGGCGCTGCGCCCCGACACCGCGCTGGCCTGCCTCCAGTCGGCCAACCACGAGGTCGGCACCCTCCAGCCCGTCGCCGAGGTCGCGGAGGCCTGCCGCGCCGCCGGCGTGCCGCTGTTCGTCGACGCGGCGCAGTCCATCGGCCGGGCCGACGTCCCCGGCGGGTGGTCGTACCTGGCGGGCAGCGCCCACAAGTGGGGCGGCCCCGCCGGCGTCGGCGTGCTCGCCGTCCGCAAGGGCGCCCGGTGGCGCTCGCCGCTGCCGGACGACGAGCGCGAGGGGCGCCGCGTCCCCGGGTTCGAGAACGTCCCCGCCATCGCGGCGGCCGCCGCCGCGCTGGTGGCCTACCGCGCCGACATGGCGGCGGACGCGCCGCGCATCTCCGCTCTGGTGGACCGCATCCGGACGGAGGTACCGCGGAGCGTCCCCGACGTCGAGGTGGTCGGCGACCCGGTCCGGCGGCTCCCCCACCTGGTCACGTTCTCGTGCCTGTACGTGGAGGGCGAGGCGCTGCTGACCGAACTGGACCGGCTGGGTTTCGCGGTTTCCTCCGGCAGCTCGTGCACGGCGGATACGCTGCGTCCGAGCCATGTGCTGGAGGCGATGGGAGTGATTACCCATGGGAACGTGCGGGTATCGCTGCCGCGTGGCGTCGGTTCGGAGGACGTGGACCGGTTCCTCACCGCGCTCCCCGATGCCGTCGCCCGCCTCCGCCGGACGACGATGAACACCCTCGAGACAGGGAGGCGGTCGCGCCCATGAGGTTCCGAGGCCGCGCCAGGACCGGTCCCCCGCCCGGCGACGCGGCGCCGCCCCCCGCGGAGCCGGAGGGCCCGCCGCCCGTGCTCGTCATCGACGCGCTGGGCCGCAAGTGCCCCATCCCGATCATCATGCTGGCCGAGCGGATCAGGGAGGTCCCGGTGGGGCAGATCGTCGCGGTCCTCGCCGACGACGCCGCCGCCCGCACCGACGTCCCCGCCTGGTGCCGGATGAAGTCCCAGGACTTCGTCCGCGAGGAGACGCTCCAGCAGGGCGGCTGGGGCTTCCACATCCGCCGCACGTACTAGGGGTCCGCGAAGACCGGGGCCGCGGAGGGCCGAGGCACCGCGGCGGGTCCGGGCGCGCGGACGCCCGGAGACACGGAAGCCGGGAACACAGAGGGCCGCGCCGGTTCGGCGCGGCCCTTCGTGCATGCCCGGATCTGGCGGTCTTACGGGGTCGGGCAGGCGACGTGCGGCTCGATGTCGGCCGCGGCGTCGGCGCCGTAGACGGCCGCGAAGCGGTCGAGGAACGCCCGGCGGCCGAGCGTGTACTCCTGCGGGCCGGCGGCCTCGAGGGCGTGCGCGGCGATGGCGTTGCCGACCTGGGCGGCGCGTTCGAGCGGCAGGCCCCAGGCGGTCGCGGACAGGAAGCCGGCGCGGAACGCGTCGCCGACGCCGGTCGGGTCGACGACCGAGTCGACCGGGACGCACGGGACGTGCACGCCCTCCTCGCCTTCGCGGTCGATGACGACGCCCTTGGCGCCGAGGGTGGTGACGCGCACGCCGACCCGGGACAGGATCTCCTCCCCCGACCAGCCCGTCTTCTCCTCGGCGAGCGCCTTCTCGTACTCGTTGCTGAACAGGTAGGCGGCGCCGTCGATGAGGCGGCGGACGTCGGCGCCGCCCATCCGGGCGAGCTGCTGGGACGGGTCGGCCGCGAACGGGATGCCGCGGCCGCGGCACTCGTCGGTGTGCCGCAGCATCGCGTCGGGGTCGTTCGGGCTGACGACGACGAGGTCGAGGCCGCCGACGCGGTCGGCCACCGGCTGGAGCTCGATGGAGCGGGCCTCGCTCATCGCGCCGGCGTAGAACGTGGCGATCTGGTTCTGGTCCTGGTCGGTGGTGCACAGGAAGCGCGCCGTGTGGTGGATCTCGGACACGTGCACCGAGGCGGTGTCGACCGTGTGCCGTTCGAGCCAGGAGCGGTAGTCGGCGAAGTCGTCGCCGACGGAGCCGACGAGGATGGACTCCTTGCCGAGGCTGCCCATGCCGAAGCAGATGTTGGCGGCGATGCCGCCGCGGCGGATCTCCAGCTCGTCCACCAGGAAGGACAGCGACACCCGGTCGAGCTGGTCGGGCAGGAGCTGGTCGGTGAACTTCCCGGGGAAGGTCATCAGATGGTCGGTCGCGATGGACCCGGTCACGGCGATGCGCACGGCGTCGCTCTCCTCGTCGTGGTCGTCCGGCTGTTTCACCGGCTGTACGAACCCGTCAGGCTACTCACCATCGCACCACAGATGGCCGCCCTGCGACACTTCGCCGCGTCCACCGCCGGAGGGCAGCAGGAAGGGGCGGTCCGGGCCCAGTGGCCCGGCCCGCCCCTCGCGGCCCCTCGGGGGCCGTCGCGCTCGGCGCGTGTCAGCGCGCTCGGCGGGCGTCAGTTGAAGGAGTCGCCGCAGGCGCAGGAACCCGACGCGTTCGGGTTGTCGATCGTGAAGCCCTGCTTCTCGATCGTGTCGACGAAGTCGATGGTGGCGCCGGTCAGGTAGGGCGCGCTCATCCGGTCGACGCGCACCGACAGGCCGCCGAAGTCCTGGATCTGGTCCCCGTCCATCTCCCGCTCGTCGAAGAAGAGCTGGTAGATCAGACCGGAGCAGCCGCCCGGCTGCACGGCGACACGCAGCGCAAGGTCGTCGCGGCCCTCCTGCTCGAGCAGGCCCCTGGCCTTCTCGGCGGCGGCGTCGGTGAGGATGACGCCCTGCTGCGTGGTCTCCTGCGTGGTCTCGCCTGAAACCGTCATGTGTTCAGCTCCCGGGTCTCGCTGCGCCGCGGTCGCGGCGGACTGTCGCTTGTCCTCGAAGACGTCTCACGCCTCTTCCCGTAGGACAACGTACCTCGCTACATGGCCATTCCGCTTCTCGGCGATGTTTAACGCCATGGGCGGGTGCGTTCTACGTCACACCGCCACCACCCCGGTGTGTGTGCCATCATTAGTCGTCAAAGCGACGATAAGTCCCGTCGCGAAGGGAGACCGCCGTGACCACCCCAGTGCGCGACCTTCCGCTGCTGCTGCTCGGCAGCGGTGCCGACCCCGCGAGCGAACGCGGCGTGGACTGCCCCGGCGAGCTGCCGCCGGCGTCCGACCCCGCCCTCGTCGAGCGGGCCCGCGCCGCCAAGGCGGCGCTCGGCGACCGGGTGTTCGTGCTCGGCCACCACTACCAGCGCGACGAGGTCATCCAGTTCGCCGACGTCACCGGCGACTCGTTCAAGCTGGCCCAGCGGGCCGCGGCCCGCCCCGAGGCGCCCTACATCGTCTTCTGCGGCGTCCACTTCATGGCGGAGTCGGCCGACATCCTGACCGCCGCCCACCAGCGGGTGATCCTGCCGGACCTCGGCGCGGGCTGCTCGATGGCCGACATGGCGACCTTCGACCAGGTCGAGGAGTGCTGGGAGGTCCTGGAGGACGCCGGCGTCGCCGACGACGTCGTGCCCGTCACCTACATGAACTCCTCGGCCGACATCAAGGGCTTCGTCGGGCGGCACGGCGGTGTGGTGTGCACCTCGTCCAACGCCAAGCGCGCCCTCGACTGGGCCTACGGCAAGGGCAAGAAGGTCCTGTTCCTGCCCGACCAGCACCTCGGGCGCAACACCGCGGTCCTGGAGATGGGCTTCTCGCTGGACGACTGCGTCGTCTACAGCCCGCACCGCCGCGAGGGCGGCCTCACGCACGGGCAATTGCGGGACGCCAAGATGATCCTGTGGCGCGGCCACTGCTCGGTGCACGGCCGGTTCAGCAAGGAGTCGGTCGACGACGTCCGCGCGCGGGTGCCCGGCGTGAACGTCCTCGTGCACCCCGAGTGCCGGCACGAGGTCGTCACGGCCGCCGACCGGATCGGCTCGACGGAGTACATCATCAAGACGATCGAGGCCGCCGAGCCCGGATCGTCCTGGGCCGTCGGGACGGAGCTGAACCTCGTCCGGCGGCTGGCGAACGCCCACCCGGACAAGAACGTCATGTTCCTCGACAAGACCGTCTGCTACTGCTCGACGATGAACCGGATCGACCTGCCGCACCTGGTGCTGTCGCTGGAGTCGCTGGCCGCCGGCGAGGTCGAGAACGTCATCGAGGTGGACGAGGAGACCGCGCACTACGCCCGCATGGCTCTGGACCAGATGCTCGCCCTGCCCTGACCGGGCGCCGGGCATCCGGAGGCCGAAAGGGAGCGGGGGCCGGAGGGATCAGAGGCCGGGGGCGCCCCAGACGGGGAACCACCGGCCGAGGTCCTGTTCGAACCGCAGGTCCGCGCCGATCGCGCCGCGCACCTGGAGCTCGAGCGCGTTGTCGCGTTTGTCCCCGGGGAGCGGCGCGAACGGGTAGAACGTGCCGCGCTTGTAGAGGTAGACGAGCGCAAGGCGCTGCCCGTCCGGCCCCTTGAACCCGACGAGGGAGCACAGCAGGTGCGGGCCGAACCCGCCCCCCTCCAGCGTCGCGTTCACCGCGTGCAGGTCGGTGACGAGGTCGGGCAGCTCCTCGGGCCGGTGCTCGGCGAGCAGCCACGTGTAGCCGTAGCCGTCGGTGCTGATCTGGACCTTGGGGCCCTCGTCGGCGTCCAGCAGCTCCTGGACGTCGGCCTGGAGCCGCGCGAACGCCCCGCCCTCGGCCGCGCGGAAGCACACCGAGCCGAGCCCGGTCGGGGTGAACCCCGTCGCCGCCTCGAGGGTGACGGCCGCCGTCGACAGCCCGAAGATCTGGTCGAGGTCGGGCTTGGCCGGCTTGGACCGGCCGAGCAGGGTGTCCAGGAACCCCACGGATCACACTCCCCTGCTGAGCTGCTCGGAGATCTTCGACAGCTGCGCGAGCCGCCGGTCCAGCGACGGGTGGGTGGAGAACAGCGCCGAGACGCTGACGCCCCTGCCGAGCGCCGGGGTGAAGAAGAACGCGTTGAACGCCTGCGAGGAGCGCAGGTCGCTGGTCGGGATCCGCGCGATCTCGCCGCTCACCTTCGTCAGCGCGCTGGCGAGGGCGGAGGGGCGGCCGGTCAGCAGCGCGGCGGCGCGGTCGGCCGACAGCTCGCGGTAGCGCGACAGGGCGCGGGTGAGCAGGAAGCTGACCGCGTAGGCGAGCGCGCTGGCCGCGACGACGGCGAGCAGGATCAGCCCGGTGTTCTGGTCGTTGCCGCGGCGGCCGAACCCGCCCCACAGGCCCCACTGGAGCCCGAACCTGGTGATCAGGCCGGCGAGGATGCCGAGGAACGAGGCGACCGTCATGACCGCGACGTCCTTGTGCGCGACGTGCGCCATCTCGTGCGCGAGCACGCCCTCCAGCTCGACCGGGTCGAGCCGGCGCAGCAGCCCGGTCGTCACGCAGACGACGGCCTTCTTCTGGTTGCGGCCGGTGGCGAACGCGTTCGGCACGTCGGTGTCGGCGATCGCGACCCGGGGCTTGGGGGCGTCCGACATCGCGCAGATGCGGTCGATGACGCCGTGCAGCTCGGGCGCCTCCTGAGGGGAGACGACCCGGCCGTGCATGGCGAACAGCGTCATGCGGTCGGAGAAGAAGTACTGGGCGAGGAGGAACAGCACCGCGAAGACCAGCGCGACGCCGGCCCAATTCGGTACGAAGACGAAAAATGCCCCCACAAAGACGACGTACACCAGCCCCAGCAGGAACATCGTCACGAGCATGCGCGATGTCAGCCCCCGGTCGGAGGCGTAACGCGTCCTGGCCATTCGGCCACCCCCAGTCCTTGCTCCTATTCACTTGTACGAACGCCCGGAGCACGGGTTTTGTGCCCGGATGTCCATAACATCACCCCCGCTTGCCCCCGCGCGGACCGTCCCGGAGGACGGCCCGGGGCCCCTGCCGGGTCAGTCCGGGATGAGACCCTCGTCCCCCAGCATGGAGCGCACCTCGTCGATGTGCGCGTCGGCCGGGGGCAGGATCAGCTCGGACGGCTCCAGGCTGTCCGGCGGCAGCGGCTTGCCCACCTTGCGCACGTTCTCCAGCAGGGCGTGCAGCGCGGTGCGGAACGCGGTCTCGTCACCCGACTCGATCGCCGCCTCGAGCTCGGCGTCGAGGGTGTTGAGGGAGGACAGCTCGTCCTCGGCCACGTCCAGCTGGCCCTCCCCCATCAGGCGGACGATCACTGGGCACCCCCGGGGTTCTGCGGCCACGGGGCCTGCTGGGGGGTGTCCTGCTGCTGCTGGTGCGGCTGCGCGGTCGGCGAGCCCTGGTTCAGCTCCTTGGGCGCGGGGCCCTGGCCGAGTTCGGCCTTGAGGCGCTCCAGCTCCAGGTCGACGCCGGGGCCGGAGCCCATCCGGTCGAGCTCGGCCTGGATGTCGTCCTTCGGCCCGGAGAAGTCCTCCAGGGCGCCGGAGGCCAGCAGCTCGTCGATCGCGCCGGCGCGGGCCTTCATCGTGTCGGTCTTCTCCTCGGCGCGCTGGATCGCCAGGCCGACGTCGCCCATCTCCTCGGAGATGCCGGAGAACGCCTCGTTGATCTTGGTCTGCGCCTCGGCGGCCGTGTAGGTCGCCTTGATCGTCTCCTTGCGGGTGCGGAAGGAGTCGACCTTGGCCTGCAGCCGCTGGGAGGCGAGCGTGAGCTTCTCCTCCTCGCCCTGCAGCTGCTGGTACTGCCCGCGCAGGTCGTTCAGCTGGCCCTCCAGGCCGGCGCGGCGGGTCAGCGCCTCGCGGGCGAGGTCCTCGCGGCCCACCTGCAGCGCCTTCTTGCCCTGGTCGGTCAGCTTGCTCTGCTGCTGTTCGAGCTGGTTGATCTGCAGCTCGAGACGCTTGCGCGAGGTGGCGACGTCGGCGACCCCGCGACGGACCTTCTGCAGCATCTCCAGCTGGCGCTGGTAGGAGTAATCGAGGGTCTCCCGAGGGTCTTCCATCCGGTCCAGGGCCCTGTTCGCCTTGGACTTGAAGATCATCGACATTCGCTTCATCACGCTCATCGCGCGGCGCCGGTCCCTTCGTGCTGTCGCCTCAGTCGTGAACTGGGCTCAATGACCACTGCTGGGGTTCTTATCACCCTACGCGTTAACGCGCGAGGCAGCCACGATGTTCGCAGCCGGTAGGCTGATACCTGTGTTCAAGCGTCGTACCCCGGAGGCCCCGCCGGATCCTCCTCAGGTAGTAAAGCCCGGCGGCAAGGGCCGCCCCACGCCCAAGCGGAGCGAGGCCGAGAAGCGCCGCCGCCAGCCGATCACGGCGCCGGCCAGCCGCAAGGAGGCCTACCGCAAGGTGCGGGAGCGGCAGGCCGTCGAGCGCGCCAAGGCGCGCGAGGGCATGGCCAAGGGCGACGAGAAGCACATGCTCAAGCGGGACAGGGGCCCGGTCCGCCGGCTGGCGCGCAACTACGTCGACGCCCGCCGCACGTTCGGCTCCTACCTGATGTACCTCATGTTCGCGCTGGTGCTGCTGAGCATGCTGCCGATCCCGGCGGCCAAGCTGCTGGTGCTGTTCGTGCCGCCGCTGCTGCTCCTCGTGGTGTTCGCGGAGGGCCTGATGCTGAGCCGCGGCATCAAGCGGCTGGCCGCCGAGCGCTACCCCGGCGAGGACTCCAAGGGCGTCGGCATGTACGCCGCGATGCGCGCGATGCAGATCCGCCGGCTGCGGATCCCGAACCCGCAGGTGCGGATCGGCGAGAAGGACAAGGTCTGAGGACGGGCCCGGAAAGGGCTCCGGAGACGGGGCCCGGCCGGTGTCCTGCGCTGCGCCGGCGGGGGCGTTCTCCGCGCATCGCACGATCAACCCGGGGCTAGGGTCGGGGCCATGGAGTTCCGAAACCTGGGCCGGAGCGGTCTGAAGATCAGCGAGATCGCGTACGGCAACTGGCTCACCCACGGCTCGCAGGTCGAGGAGGACGCGGCGCGCGCGTGCGTGCGCGCCGCCCTCGACGAGGGCGTCACCACGTTCGACACCGCCGACGTCTACGCCGGCACGCGCGCCGAGGAGGTCCTCGGGCGCGCGCTGAAGGGGCAGCGGCGCGAGGGGCTGGAGATCTTCACCAAGGTCTACTGGCCCACCGGCCCCGGGGTGAACGACCGGGGGCTTTCGCGCAAGCACGTCTTCGAGTCGATCCACGGGTCGCTGCGCCGCCTCGGCACCGACTACGTGGACCTCTACCAGGCCCACCGGTTCGACTACGAGACCCCGCTCGAGGAGACCCTGCGCGCCTTCGACGACCTCGTCCGGCAGGGCAAGGTCCTCTACGTCGGCGTGTCGGAGTGGCGGGCCGAGGAGATCGAGCGCGCCCTCAAGATCGCCGACGAGATGGGCTTCGACCGGATCGTCTCCAGCCAGCCGCAGTACTCGATGCTGTGGCGGGTCATCGAGGAGGAGGTCGTCCCGCTCTGCGAGCGCGAGGGCATCGGGCAGATCGTCTGGTCGCCGATCGCGCAGGGCGTCCTGACCGGCAAGTACAAGCCGGGGCAGCCGCTGCCGGAGGGGTCGCGCGCCACCGACGACAAGGGCGGCGCCGACATGATCAAGCGCTACCTCGACGACGACCTGCTGACCCGGGTGCAGAACCTGCGGCCGGTCGCGGACGACCTCGGCCTGTCGATGGCGCAGCTCGCGATCGCCTGGACGCTGCAGAACCCGAACGTCTCGGCCGCGATCGTCGGCGCGTCCCGCCCCGAGCAGGTCGCCGACAACGTGAAGGCGGCCGGGGTGAAGCTGGACGCCGACGTGATGAAGCGGATCGACGAGATCCTCGGCGGGGTCGTCATCCGCGACCCGGCCAAGACCGTCAGCCCGCGCCGGCGCCCCTGAGCCGGGCAGGTGCCGGAGGGCCGCGGAGCGCGACGCTCCGCGGCCCTCGCCGTTCGCGGCCCCGCCGCCCCGGGTCGGCGGGGCCGGTCACTCGGGGTCGTGCAGGCTCATCCCGTAGACGACGGTGTCGCCGTCCAGCAGGGCGACCTTGTCGACCTCGTCGGCGCGCAGCCCCCGCCAGTTCTCCCCCAGCCAGCTCTCCGCGTCCGCCTGGGTGGAGAAGGTCTCCTCCGACATGCCGATCATGCGCCCGTCGGCCTTCTCCAGCCGCCAGCTCCACGCCATCGCCCTCGACCTCCCTCGTCGCGGTGAGACTAGCCGGTCAGGACGCGGCCTCTATGGCGCGACGCAGCGCGTCCGGGCTTTCGGTGTCGGACTGGGCGAGCGTCCGCCCGTTGACCCGCACGCTGGGCGTGCCCTGGATCCCGGACGAGATGTAGCCCTGGCTGACGGTCCGCACGCCGGCCGCGTAGCGCTGGCTCTTGACGCACGAGGTGAACTCGCCGCTCGTCAGCCCCAGCGGCGCCGCGTAGGCCAGCAGCTCCTCCGCCTTGTAGCCCGGGGTGCTCTCGGTCGCGGGCTGATGGGCGTAGAGGGCGTCCTGGTAGGACAGCCAGTGCGCGCCGTCGGTGACGCAGCGCAGCGCCGCTGCGGCCCGCAGCGAGTTGTCGTGGGCCGGCCGGGTCCCCTCGCCGAAGATCAGCATGGGGTGGAAGACGACCTTGGCGCGGCCCTCGACGGCCAGTTGCTTGAGCATCGGGTCGTGCTTGCGGTCGAAGGCGCCGCACGGCGGGCAGGCGAAGTCCTCGTAGATGTCGACGACCGGGGACGTGACGCCCGGACGGGCCATGACGAGGCTCCCGTCCGCGAGGGGCGTGGCCTCCGCACCGCCGGCGATCTTGCCGACCCTCAGCTGCCGGTCCCCGCCGCCGTCTCCCCCGCCGTCGTCCCCCCGAACGAGGAGGGCGAACACGACGCCCGCGACCAGCACCAGCGCCAGCCCGGCGCCGACCAGCGCGATCACCAGGCCGCCGCCGCCCCGGCGTCCGGGCGGCGGCGTTCCGGGCGGCGGCATCGGGGGCGTGCCGGGCGGATAGGACGGCCCGGCGGGCCAGCCCTGGCCCGGGGGCGGTCCCGGCGCGGGTCCGCCGGGCGGGACGTGAGGCGGGCCGTAGGGCGGCTGCTGCCCGCCCTGGCCCGGTTGCGGGGGCCAGGGCGCGTTCGGGGGGTTGCCCACCGGACTCCTCCAGGGGGGACGTCGTGATCCTTCGAGCCGAGCGTAACCGTAGAGTTCCGGACGGGATGAACATCGAGCTTCGCGGCATCGCCGCCGCACAGGGCTGGCCGGCCCCGGGGTGCCGGTGCGCGTCGTGCGGCCGGCTGCGCTCGGCCGGCGTCCGGCACGCGCCGTTCGCCGCCGTGGTCGACGGCGTCGCGCTGGAGGACCTCCCGCGCACGGACGTGCCCGGCGGGTACGAGGTCATCGCGCCCGGCGGAGGGCGGGCGCTGGTGGCGGCGGGTCCGGGGACCAGGCCGGAGCCGCCGGCGGGCGCCGAGTACGAGGCCGTGCTGCTGGACCTGGCGGGTTCTCCGGAGCACCTGGGGTACCTGCGCCGCGTCGGGGCCGTGACGCCGGCGACGCGGGTCGAGGCCGTGCACGTCGACCACCGCCTGCCCTCGCCGTCCGAGCTGGAGCGGCGCATGGCCTTCTGGAACCGCTCGGAGCACGGCCCGTTCCGGACGCTGCTCCTCGGGGGCGGCCGGTCGGGCAAGTCGGCCGAGGCGGAGCTGCGCCTGGCCGCGTGCCCGGACGTCCTCTACATCGCGACCGGCCCGGTCCGGGACGACGACCCCGGGTGGGCCGAGCGCGTCGCCGCGCACCGGCTCCGCCGCCCGGCGTGGTGGCGCACGGCGGAGACGACCGATCTCGCGGAGGCGCTCGCGTCCGCGACCGGCCCGGTGCTGGTGGACGGCATCGGCACCTGGCTCGCGGCCGCGATGGCCGAGACGGACGCCTGGGAGGAGCCGTCGCGGGTGCGGCCGCTGGTGGACGGCCTCGTCGCGGCCTGGCGGGGCACGGCGGCGCGGGTCGTCGCGGTGAGCGACGAGGTCGGGCTGTCGCTGGTGCCCACGACTCCGTCCGGGCGCGCGTTCCGCGACGCCCTCGGCCTGGTCAACCAGCGGCTCGCGGCCGAGTCCGAGGAGGCGGCGCTGGTCGTCGCGGGCCGCGTCACGGAACTCGGATGACCGGCAGGGGACCCCGATGACCGCGGGCCTGCGGCTGGCGGTCACGCTGCTCACCGTCGTCCCGCTGCGCACCGGCCGGGTCGACCGGGCCGCCGCGCGCTCGGCCATGCTGCTCGCCCCCGCCGCCGGGCTGGTCCCCGGCGGCGCCGCCGCGCTGGTCCTGCTGGCCGGCGAGGCGCTCGGCCTGTCCCGCCTGCTCGCGGCGGCGCTCGCGGTCGCCGCGACGGCGGCGGCCACCCGGGCGCTGCACCTGGACGGCCTCGCCGACCTCGCGGACGGGCTCGGCAGCGGGCGTCCCGCCGCCGAGGCGCTGGCGGTCATGAAGCGGTCCGACATCGGTCCGTTCGGCGTCGTCACCCTGCTGCTGGCGCTGCTCGTCCAGGCGGCCGCGCTGGCCTCGGCGCCGGACCCGGCCGTCGCCGCGCTCGTCGCGGCGGTCACCGGCCGCCTGGCGCTGCCCTGGGCCTGCCGCACCGGCGTGCCGTCCGCGCGGCCCGGCGGCCTCGGAGCGCTGGTGGCGGGCACGGTGCCGGCGCGCGCCGCGTTCGCCGCCACGGCCGTCGTGCTCGCCGCCGCGGCGGCCGCGGGCGCCGCCGCCGGCGGCCTCGGCGGCGCGCTGCACGGCACGGCGGCGGTGGCCGCCGGGCTGGCCGCCGCGCTGCTGACGCTCCGCCGCGCCGTCCGCCGCCTCGGCGGGGTGACCGGCGACGTGCTCGGCGCCCTCGTCGAGGTCGCCGCCACGGCCGCGCTGATCGTCCTCGCCGCGCTGCCCTGAGGGCGCGACGGCCTCCCCGGGGCCGCGCGGGCGCGCGGGCCAGGGAGCGCCCGGGCGGGCAATGCTTGATCCAAAAGGGCGAAACCGGTCACCAAGAGGACTAACATCGGGCTACGTGACGAGCATCAGCCTTGACAGCGCAGACCTGGCCGGACTCGACGTCGACGCGATCGTGATCGGCGTCGCCCCCGCGGAGGCGGGTGCCGCACCGGCCGCCGGCGCCGAAGCACTCGACCGCGCGATGGACGGCAGGCTCGCCGACGCGCTGGGCGCGCTCGGCGCCACCGGCAAGGCCGGCGAGGTGACCAGGCTGCCGTCGCTCGGCGCCGTCCCCGCCAAGATCGTCGTGGCCGCCGGGCTGGGCGAGAGCCCCTCCGCCGAGGACCTGCGCCGCGCCGCGGGCGCCGCCGTCCGCTCCCTCGCCGGCACCGCCCGGATCGCGGTCGCGCTCCCCGCCTCCGGCGCCGCGGACGTCGAGGCCGTCGCGCTGGGCGCGCTGCTGGGCGCCTACTCCTTCGACTCCTTCCGCACCGGCGACGACCACAAGAGCCCCGTCGAGGAGATCCGGCTGCTCGCGCCCGCGTCCGAGGAGGCCGCCGTCGGGCGCGCCCGCACCCTCGCCGCGTCCGTCAAGCTCGTCCGCGACCTGGTGAACACCCCGCCGTCCCACCTGTCCCCCGAGGACTTCGCCGGCGAGGCCGAGCGGGTCGCCGGCGAGACCGGCCTCGCCATCGAGGTGCTGGACGAGAAGGCCCTCGTCGAGGGCGGGTACGGCGGCATCACGGGCGTCGGGCAGGGGTCGGTGAACCCGCCGCGCCTCGTCCGGCTGGCCTACGCCCACCCCGAGGCGTCCAGGACCCTCGCCCTCGTCGGCAAGGGCATCACGTTCGACTCCGGCGGCCTGTCCCTCAAGCCCAGCGAGGCGATGGACTGGATGAAGTCCGACATGGGCGGCGCCGCCGCGGTGCTCGGCGCGCTCGCCGCCATCGCGGAGCTGCGCCCCGCGGTCAACGTCGTCGGCTACCTCGCGATCGCCGAGAACATGCCGAGCGGCACCGCCCAGCGCCCGTCCGACGTGCTGCGCATCTACGGCGGCAAGACGGTCGAGGTCCTCAACACCGACGCCGAGGGCCGGCTCGTCATGGCCGACGCCCTCGTCCGCGCCGGCGAGGACTCCCCCGACCTCATCGTGGACGTCGCCACCCTGACCGGCGCGCAGCTCGTCGCCCTCGGCACCCGCACCGCCGGCGTCATGGCCAACGACGACGACGTGCGTGAGAAGGTGGTCGCGGCGGCCGAGCGCGCGGGCGAGGCCGCCTGGGGCATGCCGCTTCCCGCGGAGCTGCGCAAGGGCCTCGACTCGGCGGTCGCCGACATCGCCAACATCAGCGGCGAGCGGTGGGGCGGCATGCTGGTCGCCGGGACGTTCCTCAAGGAGTTCGTGCCGGACGGCGTCAAGTGGGCGCACCTCGACATCGCGGGCCCGGCCTTCCACAAGGGCGAGCCGTACGGGTACACGCCGAAGGGCGGCACCGGCGCGGCGGCCCGCACGCTGGTCCAGATCGCCGAGGACGTCGCCGCGGGCGTGCTGTAGTCGCCACGGGAATCCCGCGGGGGCCCCGCACGCTGTGAGCGGGCGGAGAACAGAATAGGTTTTCTTGTGGCGGTGGGGGCCCGGGTACCGGTGCGCCCCGCCCCGCCCAGGGCGCCGCGATCCACGCGGCGCCACAACCGGGGAAAGGGAGCGTCCAGTGGCCAACAACGGCCCCTTCGACATCGTCGTCCTAGGTGCCGGCAGCGGCGGTTACGCGTGCGCATTGCGCGCCGCCGAGCTCGGCAAGTCGGTCGCGCTCATCGAGCGGGACGAGTCGCTCGGCGGGACGTGCCTCAACCGCGGCTGCATCCCCACCAAGGCGCTGCTGCACGCGGCCGAGGTGGCGGACCAGTCCCGCGAGGCCGCGAAGTTCGGCGTGAAGACCACCTTCGAGGGCATCGACGTCGCCGGAGTGAACGCCTACAAGGACAAGGTCGTCTCGACGACCGTCAAGGGCCTCACCGGGCTGATCAAGTCCCGGGGCATCGAGGTCGTGCACGGCACCGGCCGGCTGGCCGGCCCGACGGCGGTCGAGGTCGACACCGCCGAGGGGACCCGCCGGATCGAGGGCGCGCACATCGTGCTCGGCACCGGGTCCGCGCCGAAGTCGCTGCCCGGCCTGGAGATCGACGGCGAGCGCGTCATCTCCAGCGACCACGCGCTGCGGCTGGAGCACGTCCCCGGCTCGGTCGTCATCCTCGGCGGCGGCGTCATCGGCGTCGAGTTCGCCAGCGTGTGGCGCTCGTTCGGCGCCGAGGTCACGATCGTCGAGGCGCTGCCGCACCTGCTCCCGCTGGAGGAGGAGTCCAGCTCCAAGCGCCTGGAGCGCGCCTTCCGCAAGCGCGGCATCAAGTTCGAGCTCGGCACCCGGTTCGAGAGCACCAAGACGACGCAGGGCGGCGTCTCGGTCACCCTCGAGGGCGGCAAGACGATCGACGCGGAGCTGCTGCTGGTGGCGGTGGGCCGCGGTCCGGTCTCCGACGGCATCGGCCTGGCCGAGGCCGGCGTCGAGACCGAGCGCGGGTTCGTCAAGGTCGACGAGTACTGCCGGACGAACGTCCCCACGATCTCCGCGGTCGGCGACCTCGTCCCGACCCCCCAGCTGGCGCATGTCGGCTTCGCCGAGGGCATCCTCGTCGCCGAGCGGCTGGCCGGGCTCACCCCGCCGCCGATCGACTACGACGGCGTCCCTCGCATCACCTACTCCGACCCCGAGGTGGCCTCGGTCGGCATCACGTCCGCCGTGGCCCGCGAGCGCGGGTACGAGATCAAGGAGGTCACCTACGACCTCGCCGGCAACCCCAAGAGCAAGATCCTGGGGACGCAGGGCGAGGTCAAGGTGATCGCCGCCGCGGACGGCCCCGTCCTCGGCATCCACATGGTCGGCGCACGCGTCGGCGAGCTCATCGCGGAGGGGCAGCTCATCTACAACTGGGAGGCCCTGCCCGGCGAGGTCGCCCAGCTGATCCACCCCCACCCGACCCAGTCCGAGGCGGTCGGCGAGGCGCATCTCGCCCTCGCCGGCAAACCACTGCACGTGCACGGCTGACAAGCCGCACAAGTATTCCGAAGGAGTCGCTGAGACATGCCGGTCTCCGTCACCATGCCCCAGCTCGGCGAGAGCGTCACCGAGGGCACCGTCACCCGCTGGCTCAAGAAGGAGGGCGAGCGCGTCGAGACCGACGAGCCGCTCCTGGAGGTGTCCACCGACAAGGTCGACACCGAGATCCCCTCCCCCGCCTCGGGCATCCTCACCAGCATCACCGTCGCCGAGGACGAGACCGTCGAGGTCGGCGCGGAGCTGGCCGTCATCGGCGACGAGGGCGAGGCGCCGTCCGGCGGCGGCGCCCCGGCCGCCGAGGAGCAGGAGGCGGAGCCCCAGCAGCAGGAGGCCCCGCAGCAGACGCAGCAGCAGGCCCCGCCGCCCGCGGCGTGGCCGCCGCCGGCCCAGCAGCAGCCCGCCGCCCC
>NZ_JBEUPD010000035.1:0-88949 GCF_040492135.1 Actinomadura sp. NPDC000600 | reverse complement strand
TCAGTTTATGGCATAAGGAGATGCACGTTGGTCGTCTTCGCCGGGCAGGGCGACCCGCGCCGCTCGATGGACCTGCTGTGGCGCGGCGCGGAGCCTCCGCGACGAGCGGTCGCTCGCGCTGCTCGGCCATGGCGGCGACGGCGGGCGGGAGCCAGGGGGCCGGCGCGCCCGGCGGGGGCCCCGTCTGGAGGAGGGCGGCCGGCGCCGGCCGGTCGGCGGGGTTCTTGGCCAGGCATGCCCGGATCGTGCCGGCGAGCGGCTCGAGGACGCCGGCGAGGTCGGGTTCGCCGTGCGCCATCCGGTGGACGACCTCGTCGGGCGTCCCCTCCCCGAACGGGTGGCGGCCGGTGGCCGCGTAGGCGAGGACGCAGCCGAGGGAGAACACGTCGGCGGCGGGACCGGGCTCTTCGCCGCGGATCTGCTCCGGCGCGGTGAACCCGGGGTCGCCGATCCGCACGGACGCGAGGGTTCCGGCGTCCTCGACCGCCCGGGCGATGCCGAAGTCGACGATGTGCGGACCGCCGGACGCCAGCAGGACGTTGCCCGGCTTGACGTCGCCGTGCACCAGGCCGGCGCGGTGCACGGCCGACAGCCCCTCGGCGAGCCCGGCGCACAGGGCGGCGACCGTCCCGGCGGGCAGCGGGCCGTGCGCGGACACCGCCTCCTGCAGCGACGGGCCCGGAACATAGGCGGTGGCCAGCCATGGCCTGGCGGCGTCGAGGTCGGCGTCCACCACGGGCGCCGTGTGCAGCCCCTGCACGCGGAGTGCGGCGTCCACCTCCGCGCGGAAGCGGCGGCGGAACGTCTCGTCCCCGGCCGGTCCGGGAAGCACGACCTTGACCGCGACCGGCCGGCCGCCGGGGGAGCGGCCCAGGAAGACCTCCCCCACGGTTCCCCGCCCCAGCCGTCCCATGATCTGGAATGGGCCGACCTGCCGAGGGTCGTCCGCGCCCAAGGGCTCCACGCCGTTCCTCGCCTTCTCGCACCGATCGTCACGGAGGAGTGCGCCTCCGTGCACAGCATTACATGAACACGAGTGTTCCGTGGAGAGTCCGGGGCGGAAGCCGTCGGTTTTCGATCACACGAGGAGGGCGAGGAAGAAGTCGACGCGGTCCTCCATCCGGGACAGGTCCCGGCCGGTCAGCTCCTGGATGCGCTGGATGCGGTAGCGGACCGAGTTGACGTGCAGGTGGAGCTCCTCGGCGCAGCGCGTCCACGAACCGGAGTTGCGCAGGAACGCCTCCAGCGTGCGGACGAGGCCGGCGCCGTGGGCCCGGTCGTAGGAGTGCAGGGGGTCCAGGAGGCGCACCCGGAACATCTGGCGGACGTCGTCGGGGACGCTCGCGAGCAGCAGCACGTGGGTGGCGAGCTCGTCGTGCCGGACGACGCAGACGGGGGAGGGGCGGGTGGCCGCGAGGCGGCGGGCATGGCGCGCCTCCTCGACGGCGCCGCGCAGGTCCGGCGGCGCGGCGGTGCCCCCGTCCCCGACGGCGCCGCTCACCCCTACGGCGATGCGGGTGCCCGCCAGCCCGGGGGCGAGGGGGCCGAGCGCGTCCTGGACGGCGGCGGCGACGTCCTGCCCGGCGCACGGGACGAGCGCGACGGCCTCCCCGTCCAGCAGCCCGACCACCGGGCGCGGCGCGGGCACGACCTCGGACAGGACGGTGCGCAGTTCGCCCGGCCGCAGCGACCCGTGCGCGGACGCGGCAACGGCCACGACCGGTGACCCGAACCCTTCCGGCATCGGGAAAACGTCCCCTGCGACGGCGGCGGACACGATGTCCTGGGACGAGCGGTCGTCGGCGCGCAGCCGGGCCCGTTCGAGGGCGACGATGGCGGCGAGCTCGCCGGCCAGCGTGCGGCGTTCGGGCGGCCAGTCGGCGAAGTCGCCCTCCAGCGCCACGAACCAGTCCGCGACCCGGGGCGTGTCGGCGGGGGACACGGGGAACAGCGACACGTCCTGGGCGGGGACGTGGTGCGGGAACCGGGGCGCGGTGAGGAAGGCGGCGGCCAGGGCCGCGGGGTCGGCCGGCGCCGGACCCGCCACGACGCGCCCGGTCGGAGCGAGGACGTGGCAGTGGCCGACCAGGTCGAGGACGGCGTCGAGCCCCGTCCCCTCGACAAGGCGGCGGTGCCGGTCGAGCAGCGCGGTGAGATCGGCGGCGCGGGCGCTCGACAGGTGCCGCACGACCTCCTCGGTCACCGTCGCGAACGCCACGTCCTCCGGGACCTTGAACAGCGGGAGCCGGTGCCGGCGGCAGGCCTCCACGAGGTCGTCCGGGATGGCGCCGAGCGCGAGATCCCATGCGGCCAGCCCGGAGACCCCCGCCCCGGCGAGGGCGGCGACGAACGCCTCGGAGTCGGCCGGCCCCGTCCGCCAGACGAGGCCGGTGAGCACCAGCTCGCGCCCGCGCAGGTAGCGGCCCGGATCGAGCAGATCGGTGGTGACGACCCACCGGATCGGCCGGTCCAGCCCGTCCTCCCCGGTGACGACCTCCAACCGCAACCCGGGCATCGCGAGCAGCGAACGCAGCTTCATGTGTAGCAAGCTACAAAAGACCGTCCGCGACCGGCGGCTCAGTTCGGAGGTCCTGTCTCTCGACCGGGGTCGGGGGGACCTTGTCTACTGCAAGCGTGGTGGAACCGAGTGCGGAGGAGCTGGCGGCGTGCTGCGCGTCCCGGCGGTGGGTCGCCGCGGTCGCCGGGCGGTCCTACGCCGATCTCGCCGCGCTGCGCGCGGCGTCGCGGCGGGCGCTTGACGAGCTGGACTGGCCGGACGTCGAGGAGGCGCTCGCGGCCCATCCGCGCATCGGGGACCGGGCGGGCGGCGGCTCGCGGGAGGCCCGCTGGTCGAGAGGCGAGCAGGCGGGGGCCACGGGCGCGGCGGCCGATGTTCAGGACGCCCTCACCGCGGGAAACCGGGCCTACGAGGAGCGCTTCGGCCACGTGTTCCTGATCCGCGCGGCCGGGCGCTCCGCCCTGGAGATGCTCGGTGCGCTGCGGGAGCGGCTCGGCAACGACCCCGAGGCGGAGCGGGACGTCGTCCGCCGCGAGCTGGCGGAGATCGTCGACCTGCGGCTGGCCAAGCTGGTGGAGGAGGACGCGTGAGCCTGTCCACGCACGTACTGGACGCGGCGAAGGGGCTGCCCGCCGCAGGCGTGGCCGTCCGGCTGGACCGGCGCGACCCGGGCGGCGGCTGGACGCCGGTCGCCGAGGCCCGCACCGACGCCGACGGCCGCGTCCGGGAGTGGGGCGCCGAGCCCGGCGAGGGGGTGCACCGGCTGACGTTCGCCACCGAGGGGCTGTCGGACTTCTACCCCGAGGTGACGGTCGCGTTCACGATCGACGACCCGGGACGGCACTACCACGTCCCGCTGCTGATCAGCCCGTTCGCGTACTCGACCTACCGGGGGAGCTAGTGGCGATCGTTCTCGGGCCCAACCGCTACGGCAAGGCGGAGACGCGCGTCGTCCGCGTGACGCGGGACGGCGGCGCCCACCGGATCAAGGACCTGAACGTCAGCGTGGCCCTCTCCGGCGCGATGGACGAGGTGCACCTGACCGGCGACAACGCGGCCGTGCTGCCCACCGACACGCAGAAGAACACCGTGTTCGCGTTCGCCCGCAAGCACGGCATCGGCGCGATCGAGGACTTCGGGCTGCTGCTCGCGCGGCACTTCACCGGCTCGCAGCCGGCGATCACCCATGCCCGGGTGGAGATCCGCGAGTACGGCTGGCGGCGCATCACCGGCGGGCACTCGTTCGTCCGGGACGGCGGCGAGGTGCGCACGGCGCTGGTCCACTGCGGCGACGGGGGCGAGTCGGTCGTCTCCGGCCTCACCGACCTGGTCGTCCTCAACTCCACCGGCAGCGAGTTCCACGGCTTCGCCCGGGACGAGTACACGACGCTCGAACCCACCGACGACCGGATCCTCGCCACGGCGGTGACCGCCCGGTGGCGGCACCGGAGCACGACCGGCGCCTGGGACGACTCCTACGCCGCCGCCCGCGACGGCCTCCTGCGCGCGTTCGCCGAGACGCACAGCCTGTCGCTCCAGCAGACGCTCTACCAGATGGGACGCCGCGTCCTGGCCGAGCGCCCGGAGACCTGCGAGGTCAGGCTGGCGCTTCCGAACAAGCACCACTTCCTGGTCGACCTGGAGCCGTTCGGCATGGACAACGACAACGAGGTCTACTTCGCGGCGGACCGCCCGTACGGGCTCATCGAGGGCACGGTGCTCACCGACGACGCGCCGGACGCCCCGGCGGCCTTCGAGTGAGGTCCCGCGAAGGGGTCCCGCCCATGGAGGAATACTGAGATATGGACTTCCTGCGACCGGTGACCTGGGAGGACGCGCTCGCCGCCAAGGCCGCGCGGCCGGGCGCGCTGCCCGTCCAGGGCGGCACCGACGTGATGGTCGAGATCAACTTCGACGCGCGGCGGCCCGAGGCGCTGCTCGACCTGACCCGGATCCGCGACCTCGCCGAATGGGACGAGGCGGACGGCCGGCTCCGCGTCGGCGCCGGCGTGCCCTACGCGCGGCTGATCACCGAGCTGGGCGGGCGGCTGCCCGGCCTCGCCCAGGCGTCCCGGACGGTCGGGTCGCCGCAGATCCGCAACCGCGGCACCGTCGGGGGCAACCTCGGCGCGGCGTCCCCCGCCGGGGACGGCCACCCGCCGCTGCTGGCCGGGGACGCGGTCGTCGAGGCCGAGTCGGCCGAGCGCGGCGTCCGGATGATCCCGGTCGCGGAGTTCTTCACCGGCGTGAAGCGCAACGCGCTCGCGCCGGACGAGCTGATCCGCGCGTTCTGGACGCCGCCCGCGTCCGGCCCGCAGTACTTCTCCAAGATCGGCACCCGGAACGCGATGGTGATCGCGGTCTGCTCGTTCGCGATCGCGCTGCACCCCGCGGAGCGCCGAGCCGGGACGGGCCTCGGCTCGGCCGCCCCGACGCCGCGCCGCGCCGCGGAGGCCGAGGCGTTCATCTCCGCCGAGCTGGACTGGGACGGGCGGGGCCCGCTCACCGAGTCGGCCGCGCGGCGGTTCGGCGAGCTGGTGCGGGACGCGGCGTCGCCGATCGACGACGTCCGCGGGACCGGCGACTACCGCAGGCACGCCCTGGCGGTGCTGGCGCGCCGGACGCTCGCCTGGGCGTGGGACGACTACCGGACGGGGACCGCGGGAAAGGCGGCATCGTGATGCGCGTGAACCTGACCGTCAACGGCTCGGCCGAGGCCGTGGACGACGTCTGGGAGGGCGAGAGCCTGCTCTACATGCTCCGCGAGCGGATGGGCCTGCCCGGCTCCAAGAACGCCTGCGAGCAGGGCGAATGCGGCTCGTGCACCGTCTACCTGGACGGCGTGCCGGTGTGCGCCTGCCTGGTCGCGGCGGGCCAGGCCGAGGGCCGCGAGGTCGTCACCGTGGAGGGGCTGGCGCAGGGGCCGCCGGGCGAGGAGCGGCTCGACCCCGTCCAGGAGGCGTTCGTCGAGGCGGGCGCCGTCCAGTGCGGGTTCTGCACGCCCGGCCTGATCGTCCAGACGCACGACCTCGTCGAGCGGAACCCGGCGCCGTCGGACGCGGAGATCCGCGAGGCGCTGGCGGGGAACCTGTGCCGCTGCACCGGCTACGAGAAGATCCTCGACGCGGTGCGCCTCGCGGCCGAGCGCAGGGCGGGTGCCCGATGAGACGCGTCGTCATCGAGAACGCGCACGTCGCCACCGTGTCCGGGGAGGAGTACCCGGACGGTCACATCGTCGTCGACGGCGACCGGATCACGGCCGTCGGCCCCGGCCCCGCCCCGGAGGCGGGCGCGGGCGAGACCGAGCGGATCGACGGGACGGGCTGCCTCGCCACCCCCGGCCTGGTCAACTCCCACCACCACCTCTACCAGTGGGCCAGCCAGGGCATGGCCGTCGACGGCACCCTGTTCGAGTGGCTGACGACCCTCTACAAGCCGTGGTCGAAGATGGACGCCGAGGTCGTCGCCGGCGCCGCCACCGCCGGGCTCGCGTGGCTCGCCAAGTCGGGCTGCACGACGTCCACCGACCACCACTACCTGTTCCCCAAGGGGCGCGGCGACCTGTTCGCGGCCGAGATCGAGGCCGCCCGGGAGGTCGGCCTGCGGTTCCACCCGGCCCGGGGGTCGATGGACCGGGGCGAGTCGCAGGGCGGGCTGCCCCCGGACGAGGTCGTCGAGGACCTCGACACGATCCTCGCCGAGACCGAGGCCGCGATCGACCGCTACCACGACCCCTCGCCCGGCTCCATGCTGCGCGTCGCCGTCGCGCCCTGCTCGCCGTTCTCCGTCACGCGGGACCTGCTGGTCGAGTCGGCCCGCCTGGCGCGCGGCAAGGGCGTGCGGCTGCACACCCACCTCGCCGAGACGCTCGACGAGGAGGAGCACACCCGGGAGCAGTTCGGCATGACGCCGACCGAGTACATGGACTCGATCGGCTGGCTGGGCCCCGACGTGTGGCTCGCGCACTGCGTCCACCTGCACGACACCGACGTCAAGCGTCTCGCCGAGACCCGCACCGGCACCGCGCACTGCCCGAGCTCCAACGCCCGCCTCGGCGCCGGGATCGCCCGCGTGTCGCACCTGCTGGAGGCGGGCGCGGCGGTCGGGCTCGGCGTGGACGGGGCGGCGTCGGCGGAGCTCGTCCCGCTGGCCGGGGAGCTCCGGCAGGCGATCTACATGCAGCGCGCCCGGTACGGGCCGACCGCGCTGTCCGCCCGGCAGGCCCTGGAGATCGCGACCCTCGGCGGCGCCCGCTGCCTCGGCCGCGAGGACGAGATCGGCTCCCTCGCGCCGGGCATGCTCGCCGACGTCGCGCTGTGGCGGGTCGACGGCTTCCAGGCGGCGGTCGACGACCCCGTCGTCGCGCTGGCGTTCGGGCCGGTGCCGCCGCTGGAGCGCCTGCTCGTCGGCGGGCGCACCGTCGTGGCCGGCGACACGCTCGCCACCGTCCCGCAGGACGAGGCCGGGCGGCGCGGCGCGGACGCCCACCGCCGCCTGATGCGGCTCGCGGAGGAGGTGCTCTGAATGACGTCCCCGGTCAAGAGTCCGGCCCCCGCGGCCGCTCCGGGCACCGGCGGGGTCGGGGAGAGCCCGCTGCGCCCCGACGGCACGCTCAAGGTCGCCGGAGAGTTCGCCTACGCGTCCGACCTGTGGATGGAGGGGATGCTGTGGGGCGCGACGCTCCGCAGCCCGCACCCCCGGGCCAGGATCCGGTCGCTCGACATCGGGCCCGCGCTCGCGATGCCCGGCGTCCGCGCCGTCCTCACCCATGAGGACGTGCCCGGCCGCAAGACGTTCGGCATCGACCACACCGACGACCAGCCCGTCCTCGCGATCGACCAGGTCCGGCACCAGGGCGAGCCGGTCGCGCTGGTCGCCGCCGACCACCCCGAGACGGCGCGGCGCGCGATGGACCGGATCGCCGTCGACTACGAGGTGCTGGAGCCGGTCACCGACCCGCGCGCCGTCATCGCCGACCCGGAGGGCCTGAAGGTTCAGGACCGCGGCGGGATCACCCGCCACCAGCCGGTCCGGGTCGGGGACGTGGACGCCGCCAAGGCCGAGGCGGCGGTCGTGGTGTCGGGCGAGTACGAGGTCGGCATCCAGGACCAGGCGTTCCTAGGGCCGGAGTCCGGCCTCGCGATCCCGGCCGAGGACGGCGGCGTCGACCTGCACGTCTCCACCCAGTGGATCCACAACGACCTCAAGCAGATCGCGCCCTGCCTCGCGCTGCGCGAGGACCAGATCCACATGACGCTCGCCGGAGTCGGCGGCGCGTTCGGCGGGCGCGAGGACCTGTCGATGCAGATCCACGCCGCGATGCTGGCGCTGCACACCGGCAGGCCCGTCAAGATGTCCTACAACCGGTACGAGTCGTTCTTCGGGCACGTCCACCGGCATCCCGCGCAGATGCGGTACGAGTTCGGCGCCGCGCGCGACGGCAGGCTCCTCTACGCGGACGTCGAGATCGTCCTGGACGGCGGCGCGTACACCTCGTCCACGATGAACGTCGTCGGGAACGCCGCCTCGCTGGGCGTCGGGCCCTACGAGATCCCCAACATCCGGATCGACGGCTACGGCGTCTACACCAACAACCCGCCGTGCGGCGCGATGCGCGGGTTCGGCGCCGTCCAGGCGTGCTTCGCCTACGAGTCGATGATGGACAGGCTCGCCGCCGCCTGCGGCCTCGACCCGCTGGAGATCCGCCGCCGCAACGCCGTCTCGCAGGGGTCGAGGCTCGCGACCGGGCAGGTCATCGAGTCGCCCGCGCCGCTCGCCGAGATGCTCACCCGGCTGGAGGCCATGCCGATGCCTCCCGGACCCGACCGGTCCGACCTGCGCAACCTGCCGGGCGGGGTGTCCCAGACGACCCACGGCGAGGGCGTCGTGCGGGGCGTCGGCTACGGCGTCGGGCTCAAGAACATCTGCTTCTCCGAGGGCTTCGACGACCTGTCCACGGCCCGCGTCCGGCTGGAGGTCATCGGCGGGGAGGCGACCGCGCTCGTGCACACCGCGGCCGCCGAGGTCGGGCAGGGCCTCGTCACCGTCCAGGAGCAGATCGCGCGGACGGAGCTCGGCGTCCAGCGGGTCACGATCGCCCCGGCGGACAACCGGGTCGGCGACGCCGGGTCCTCCAGCGCGTCCCGCCAGTCGTACATGACGGGCGGGGCGGTCAAGACGGCCTGCGAAGCGGTCCGCGCCGAACTGCTCGCGCGCGCCGCGCGCCGCTTCGGCCGCACCGACCTGGCCCTGGTCGGCGGGAAGATCATGTCGCGGGCGGACGGGGCGCTCGGCACGATCGAGGACGTCCTCGGGGACGCCGCCATCGAGGAGACCCGCGAGTACCACCACCGGCGCACGACCCCGATGGACCCCGTCACCGGGCAGGGGCGCACCCACACCCAGCTCGCGCTCTGCGTGCACCGGGCCGTCGTCGACGTGGACGTGGACCTCGGCCTGGTCAAGGTCGTCGAGCTGGCCGCCGTCCAGGACGTCGGCAAGATCATCAACCGGACCGGGGTGGAGGGCCAGATCCACGGCGGGACCGCGCAGGGCCTCGGCCTCGCCCTGATGGAGGAGATCGTCGTGACCGGCGGCCTCGTCCGCAACCCGTCCTTCACCGACTACCTGATCCCCACCATCCTCGACATGCCGCCGATGCGGCTGGAGATCCTGGAGAACCCCGACCCGGAGGCCCCCTACGGGCTGCGCGGCGCGGGGGAGCCGCCGACGCTGTCGTCCACGCCCGCCGTCGTCGCGGCGATCCGGGACGCGACGGGCCGGGCGCTGACCCGGGTCCCCGTCCGCCCGGAGCACATCGTGGCCGGCCCATGACACCGGCCGACCTCGTGATCCGTTCCCCCCGGACCGTTCTGCCCGAGGGCGAGCGGCCGGCGGCCGTCTCGGTCCGCGACGGCCGCATCGCCGCGATCCTGCCCTACGAGACCCCCGCCTCGGTGGACCTCGGCGACGTCGCGCTGCTGCCCGGACTCGTCGACACCCACGTCCACGTCAACGAGCCGGGCCGCACCGAATGGGAGGGCTTCGCCACCGCGACCCGCGCCGCCGCGGCGGGCGGCGTGACCACGCTCATCGACATGCCGCTCAACTCGCTGCCCCCGACCGTCGACCCGGCCGCGCTCGCGGCCAAGCGCGCCGCCGCCGAGGGCGCGTGCGCCGTGGACGTCGGCTTCTGGGGCGGCGCGGTCCCCGGCAACGCGTCCGCGCTCCGCCCGCTGCACGACCTCGGCGTCTTCGGGTTCAAGTGCTTCACCTCCGACTCGGGCGTCCCGGAGTTCCCGCCTCTCGCGCCCGACGAGATGAAGACGGCGTTCCGCGAGATCGCCTCGTTCGGCGGCCTGGTCATCGTGCACGCCGAGGACCCGGCGTCCCTGGCCCCGCCGTCCGGCGGCGACTACGCCGCGTTCCTGGCCTCCCGCCCGCCGTCCGCCGAGCGCCGCGCCGTCGAGCGGGTCGTCCAGTTGGCGGAGGAGACCGGGGTGCGCGCCCACATCCTGCACCTCTCCGCGGCCGACTGCCTGGACGTCCTCGCGAAGGCCCAGGCCGGCGGCCTGCCGGTGACCGCCGAGACCTGCCCGCACTACCTGACCCTCTGCGACGGCGACGCCGGGACCGCCGCGTTCAAATGCTGCCCGCCCATCCGCGACGCGGCCAACCGCGACCGGCTCTGGCAGGGTCTCGCCTCCGGCGTGATCTCCTGCGTCGTCACCGACCACTCGCCCTGCACACCCGACCTGAAACGCGGCGACTTCGCCACCGCTTGGGGCGGCATCTCGTCCCTGCAACTCGGACTGCCCGCCGTCTGGACGGCCGCCCGCGCCCGCGGCCACGACCTGGCCTCGGTCGTCCGCTGGATGTCACAGGCCCCCGCCGCGCTCGCCGCCGTCCCCGGCAAGGGCGGCATCTTCCCCGGAAACGACGCCGACCTCGTCGCCTTCGCCCCCGAGGAGACGTTCACCGTCGACCCCGCGTCCCTCCACCACCGCCACCCCGTCACCCCCTACGAGGGCAGGACGCTGACGGGAGTCGTCCGGGCCACATGGCTGCGGGGCGTACGCATCGCCGACACCCCCACCGGACGCCTGCTCACCCGATCGGAGCCCCGGTGACCGACTTCACCTCCCTGCCGGACCTCGCCGTCCGCACGCTCGGCGGATCGGTCATCGCCGCGAGCGACGAGTCCTTCGCCGAGAAGGAGAACCTGCTCAACCCGTGGAAGCCCGCCTTCCGGCCGGAGACCTTCGGCCCGAAGGGCCAGCTCTACGACGGCTGGGAGACCGCCCGACGCCGAACCCCCGGCCACGACTGGGCCCTGATCCGCCTGGGCCTCCCGGGCCAGATCCAGGGCGTCGTCATCGACACGGCGTGGTTCAAGGGCAACTACCCCCCGCACGCCTCGGTAGAGGCCTGCTTCGCGTCCGGCTACCCCAGCCCGTCGGAACTCGAAGCCGCCGACTGGGTGGAGATTGTCCCGAGAACCCACCTCAAAGGCGACACCGCGCACGCTATCCCGACCACCGAGCCGGACCGCGTCTTCACCCACGTCCGCCTCAACATGTTCCCGGACGGCGGCATCGCGCGGCTCCGCGTCCACGGCAGGGTCGTCCCCAACCCGGCCTTCCTGAGCGGCCTGACGGTGGACCTGGCCGCCCTGGAGAACGGCGCGCGCGTCCTCGACTGCTCCGACCGCTTCTACTCGTCCCCCGACAACATGCTGTTCCCCGGCCTGGCCCGCACCCAGGCCGAAGGCTGGGAGACGTCCCGCCGCCGCGACGACGGCAACGACTGGGCCGAGATAGCCCTCGCCGCCCCCGGCACGATCGCCCTAGCCGAAATCGACACTACAAACCTCAAATTCAACGCACCCGCCGAGGCCCAACTAACGGCCACCACAAACACCGGCGAACGAACCACCATCCTCCCGCGCACCCGCCTACAACCCGACACCCGCCACCGCTTCCGCCTGAAAACGGAAGAGGTATCAAGGGTCCGCCTGGACATCTACCCCGACGGCGGCATAGCCCGCCTCCGCCTCTGGGGCGCCCTGCCCCCTAAATCCGTAAAAGACCTAACAAATTACTGGAATGACCGCATCTGCTAATAATGGAACGTGATGCAGATCATATTTACAGTAATTAGATAGTCACGGTATCTAACGGTGGCGGTCAAGTAACTTCTCGTGCATGGTCACTGCCAAACACGAAGGGCCCATCCAGATCATCCGGGACAACCCGGAAGTCGTGGCCCAATTACTCCAAACCGCGTTCCATATCGAACTCTCGAAGGACCTGGTCATCAGGGCGGCCTCGGAGGAGTTCACCAATATCGCTCCGACCGCCTACCGGGCCGACAGCGTGATCGAGATCTGTGAAGGCGACTCCGGTCGCCCGAGCATGGCCGTCGTCGTAGAGGTCCAGCAGCGCCAGGATCCGGCGAAGCGTCGCTCGTGGCCCGTCTACCTCACCACCCTCAAGGCCAGGACGCGCTGCCCGTGCTACCTGCTCGTCATCTGCCCCGAAAGCCCGGTGGCCGACTGGGCCCGCGAGCCGATCAAGATCGGCCATCCGGGCTTCGACCTCCGGCCGCTCGTGGTCGGTCCCGGCGTCGGCCCACTCGTCACCAGCACCGAGCAGGCGGCGCAGGCCCCCGAGATGGCGATCGTGGGCACCCTGGCCAACGTCACCGCTCCCGACCAGACGGCAATGGAGATCACTCATGCCGCCCTCGTCACCATCGAGAACGCGGGCCACGAGAACGCCGACCTATACACTGACCTTGTGCTCAACGCGCTGCCGAAGGCCGCGCGTCGCATCCTGGAGGAACTTGTGAACACTGGCATCGTCGAATACGAGTTCAAGAGCGACCTGTTCCTGCGCTCCCAGGCCAAGGGCGAGGTCAAGGGCGAGGCGAAATCGGTTCTGAAGGTCCTCGACGCACGGGGGCTGTCGGTGTCGGACGAGGTCCGGGAGCAGATCCTGGCCTGTACTGACCAGGAGCAGTTGGACCAGTGGCTGGTTCGCGCCGCCACGGCTGAGAGCGTCGACGACCTGCTCGGCTGAGGCGGCTTCGCGATCGACGAGAACGCCCCCCGGTGGTCGCCGGGGGGCGTTTTCTTGTTCAGGAGGCTTCGGTGGGGTCTTCCAGGAGGTCGTCGAACTCGCCGTCCTTGACGCCGGCGATGAAGGCGTCCCACTCGGCCTCGGTGAAGTAGAGGATCGGGCCCTCGGGGTTCTTGGCGTCGCGCATGACGACGGCCCGCTCACCGAAGTCCTTGTGCTGGACGGGGACGTCCTTGCCATCGATGAACTCGATGATGACCCCGTCGCTGAGGATCGGTTCCTGCTCGGTCACTGGCACCCCTTGCTCGTCCTGGGTCCTGTCGGATCCAAGGCTAATGGGGAAGGCATGGGCGCCACGTGGGAATGCGTTGGGGAGGTGACTCTCCGTTCGCGTCCGGCTCGGGGCGGGCACGGTCAGTCGATGAGGAGGCGGGAGGCGGTGATCTCCAGGCGGGCCTGGATCTCCTCGGCGGTGGCGTTGCCGCGCAGCATCTCGATCATCTCCATGGTCCAGATGCCGGACAGGGCGCGGGCCGCGAGGCGGCGGGGGTCCTCGGCGGGGATGTCCTCCGGCGGGCCGGACGCGGCGCGCAGCAGCAGCTCGCTCATGCGGTCGCCGAAGTCGGTCTTGACGTCGGACAGCAGGAGGGAGCGGATCAGCGCCTCGGCCAGCTCCGGCTCGCGCATCAGGCCGCGGGTGGCGCGCATCAGCACCTCGACGGCGCGGTCCGGGGCGGCGCCCGCGCGGGGCGGGCGGCGCTCGATGCTGCCTTCGAGGAGGTCGATCTCCTCGCTGACGACGGCGACGACCAGGTCCATCTTGGACGGGAAGTAGCGGTAGAGGGTGCCGAGGGCGACGCCGGCGCGCTCGGAGACGGTGCGCATCTGCATCGCCTCGATGCCGCCGCGCGAGGCGAGCGCCGCGGCCGCCTGGACGATACGCTTGCGCCGCTGGTGCTGGCTGCGGGAGCGCACGCCCTGGCCGCCCGGCTGACCCCGGGTCTGGTCCCCGGCCACTGTCGGCTCTGCGGTCACGGTCGCCTTCCCTTCTGTGCGGGCTCGGCCGCCCGACGGTCCCCCCAAGCGTACCGCTCTTGCGAGAACCTGTTATCTGATCAGCCCATCGCGATCTCGTCTCGGCCGCCCATACCCGGCCGGTCGCCCATGACACCCAGGGGAACCGGGTTGCGGACGAGGGAGATCGGCCCTCTGGACACTTAGTAGAATCTGTTCTACTTTTTCGCCGTGGGACGGACCAGGGAGGTGGGCCGGTGAGCGTCGCGGCGCTGCTGGAGGCGCGGGCGGACGACGACCGCCCCGGGCTGCGCTCCGCCGACGACGGCCGTACCTGGACGTGGCGGGAGGTCGTCGAGGAGTGCGCGTCCCGCGCCGCCTGGCTGAGCGGCCAGGCGCGTCCCGAACGTCCGGTCCATGTCGGGGTGCTCCTCGACAACCATCCCGAGGTGGTGTTCCTCCTCGGCGGCGCGGCGCTGTCCGGCGCGGTGGTGGTGGCGCTGAACCCGACGCGGAGCGCCGCCGAACTAGAGGGCGACGCCGAGCGCGCCGACTGCGACCTCGTCGTCAGCCAGCCCCGGTACGCCGAGAAGGCCGCCGCGCTCGGGCTCCCCGTCGTGGCCGTGGACGCTCTCGCCGAACTGGTCGCGCCGTTCGAGGGCTCCCCGCCGCCCGACGCGTCGGAGATCGGGCCCGGCACACTGCTCATGCTGATCTTCACCTCCGGGACGTCGGGGCGCCCGCGCGCCGTCCGCGTCACCCACCGGAAGGTGGTCGTTCCGGGCGAGATGCTCGCCGAGCGCATGCTGTCCCCGGAGTCGGTCGTCTACTGCCCGATGCCGCTGTTCCACTCGGGCGCGGTCATGGCGGCGTACGCGCCCGCGCTGGCCGCAGGCGCCGAACTGGTGCTGCGCGCCCGGTTCTCGGCGTCGGCCGTCCTGCCGGACGTGCGCGCCCGCGGCTGCACCTACCTGCACTACGTCGGCAAGGCCCTCTCGTACGTGCTGGCCACGCCCGCCAAGGACGACGACGCCGACAATCCGGTGCAATTCGCCTTCGGGAACGAGGCGGCGCCGGTGGAGCAGAAGGCCTTCGGTGAGCGATTCGGGTGTTTCGTCATCGACGGCTACGGCTCGACGGAGACGGCGATCGCGCTGTCGCCCGACCCGCTCGGCCCGCAGGGCGCGCTCGGGAAGCTGGCCGAAGGCGTCGCGATCCTCGACCCGGCGACCGGGCGGCCGTGCCCGGCAGGGGTGTTCGACGAGGCCGGACGCCTGCTGAACGGCGACGAGGCCGTGGGGGAGCTGGTCAACACCGGCGACCTCGGCCTGTTCGACGGGTACTACAAGGACGCCCCCGACCGGCTCCGCGACGGCATGTTCTGGAGCGGCGACCTCGCCTACGCCGACGCGGACGGCTACGTTTTCTTCGCCGGGCGCACCGGCGACCGGCTCCGCGTGGACGGCGAGAACTTCGGCGCCGTCCAGGTGGAGCGCGTCCTGGCGGAGCTGCCCGGCGTCCGGCAGCTGGCGGTGTACGGGGTACCGGACGCGGCGTCCGGCGACCAGGTGATGCTCGCCGTCGCCGCCGACGCCTTCGACCCCGGCGCGTTCGCGGACTACGTGCGCGGGCGCGCCGACCTGAGCCCGAAATGGATCCCGCGCTACGTCCGGGTGGCGCGGGAGCTGCCCGCGACCGCGTCCAACAAGATCCTCAAGCGCCGGCTGGCCCGGGACGCCTGGCGCACCGACGACCCGGTGTGGTGGCGGCCCGGCCGCGACCTCGACTACCGCCCGCTGACCGCGCCGGACGCGGCGGCGCTGCGGGCCGAGTTCGAGCGCCGCGGCCGGCTGCACCTGCTGGAAGGGAGCGGATGAGTGGACTTCAACCTCGACGAGACCCAGCAAGAGATCAAGGGCCTCGCGGCGGACGTGCTCGCGCGGGAGGCCGCGCAGGAGCGGCTGGAGGCGTTCGAGAAGAGCGGCGCGCCCTATGACGACGTGACGTGGAAGGCGCTCGCGCAGGCGGGGCTGCTCGGCATCGTCCTGCCCGAGGACGCCGGCGGCGCCGGGCTGGGGCAGGTCGAGCTGGCGGTCGTCCTGCGGGAGGTCGGCGCTCGCGTGGCGCCCGTCCCGGCGTACGCCTCGCTCGCGCTGGCGGCCGTCCCGATCGGGGCGCACGGCACGGCGGAACAGCGCGCCCTGCTCGCCCCGCTCACCGAGGGCGCGGCGGTGCTGACGGGCGCGTACCGCGAGGTCGGCCCGGTCGGAGAGGTCGCCACGACGGCCCGCGAGGACGGCGGCGGCTACGTGCTCGACGGAGTGAAGACGTTCGTCCCGTACGCGCGGGAGGCGTCCCTCATCCTGGTCCCGGCCCGCGTCGAGGGCGGCGGCATCGGGGTGTTCCTCGTGGAGCCCGCCGCCGTGTCGATCACCGAGCAGCCGTCGGCCACGAGCGAGCCGCTGTCGCGGATCGCCCTGGACGGGGTCCGGGTCGGCGCGGACGCCCTGCTCGGCGGGACGGCGGACGGCGCCGCCTGGGACACCCTGCGCCGCTCGGCCGTCGCGGGCGCGGTCGCCGTCGCGTCCGGCGTCATCGACGGCGCGCTGGAGCTGACCAAGGAGTACACCAGGACGCGCGAGCAGTTCGGCCGGGCGCTCGCGCAGTTCCAGGCGGTCACGATGCAGATCGCGGACGTCTACATCGCCAAGCGCGCGCTGGACGTGGCCGTCTGGGCGGGCGTGTGGCGCCTCGCGCAGGGTGCGGACGACGCCGAGGAGGTCCTCACCATCGCGGCCTTCAACGCGTGCGACCCCGTGGTGAAGGCGCTCTACACCTGCCAGCACCTGCACGGCGGCATCGGCCTGGACATCACCTATCCGCTGCACCGGTACTTCGCCTGGGGCAAGCACTGCGGGCATCTGCTCGGCGGCGGCGAGGACCGGCTCGACGCGCTCGGCGCCCTCATCGCTCAGGAGGCCTGAATGTTCATCGACCTGACCGACGAGCAGAAGCGGCTGCGCGCCGAGCTGCGGAAGTACTTCGAGAACTGCCTGACGCCGGAGCAGCGCGCCGCCATCCGCGCCGACCCGTTCGGCCCGCCCTACCTGGAGCACTGCCGGCGCCTCGGCCGCGACGGCATGCTCGGCGTCGCGCTCCCGAAGGAGTACGGCGGCCGGGGCTACGGGCCGGTCGAGCAGACGATCTTCGCCACCGAGATCGCCCGTGCCGAGGTCACCTACCCGCTGATCACGCTGAACTCGGTGGCGCCGACGATCCTGCAGTACGGGTCGGACGCGCACAAGGAGTACTTCATCCCGCGCATCCTCGCGGGCGAGTGCCACTTCGCGATCGGCTACAGCGAGCCGGGCGCCGGCACCGACCTCGCCGCGCTGCGCACCACCGCCGTCCGGGACGGCGACCACTACGTCGTCAACGGCCAGAAGATCTTCACCTCCGGCGCCCACCACGCCGACTACGTGTGGCTCGCGGCCCGCACCGACCCGGAGGCCAAGAAGCACAAGGGCATCTCGATGCTCATCGTGGACTGCGAGGACCCCGGCTTCTCCTGGACGCCGATCATCACGATGGACGGCGCGCACCACACGAACTCGACGTACTTCCAGGACGTCCGCGTCCCGGCCGACATGCTGATCGGCGAGGAGAACAAGGGCTGGGACCTCATCGTCAACCAGCTCAACCACGAGCGGGTCACGCTCGGACCGGCCGGGAACATCGGGCACGTCCACGTCCGGTTCGCGCGCTGGGCCCGCACGACCCCCGGACGCGACGGCCGCCCGCTGATCGAGGAGCCCGCCGTGCGGCGCGCGGTCGCGCAGGTCTACGCGTACCTGCGCGCCAACGAGCTCCTCAACTGGCAGGTCGCGGCGAACCAGGACCTCGGCTGGCTCGGCGCGGGCGACGCGTCCGCCACCAAGATCTACTCCTCGGAGCGGATGATGGAGGTCGGCCGGATCGTCGGGGACGTCCTCGCCCGCTACGGAGACCCGGGCGACCCGGAGACGGCGGACTTCACGGCGTCCGTCGACCGGCTCGCGAAGGGCGCGCTCGTGCTGACCTTCGGCGGCGGCGTCAACGAGATCCAGCGCGAGCTGATCGCGATGATCGGTCTCGGCCTGCCCCGGGCGCCCCGCTGATGCCGCGCCAGGGAGTCAGCTGGGTCTGACGGCAGTTCGGCCGCCTGCCCCGGCCGTCCGTCAGACCCTCCTGGCCCGGACCTTCTTGGGCTCGGCGCCGTGCGCGAAGCCGCCGGCCTGCTGCGGGTCGCGGTGCGGCTGCTTCTGGGAGCGGAGCCGGAGCGTGGTGCGGCGGAGGTCCTCGAGGAACAGGTCGGCGAGGTCGTGCCCGAACCCGTTGCGCACCACGACGCGCAGGACGTCGAGGTCGGTGCGGTTCTCGGGGAAGCTGTAGGCGGGCACGAGCCAGCCGGACTCCCGCAGCGCGGCGGAGACGTCGTAGACGGTGAAGCCGTCGAAGTCGTCCCTCACCCGGAACGCGAAGACCGGCAGGTCGCCGCCGCCGGTGAGCGTGTAGTACGGGTAGGTTCCGTCGATCTCGGTGGCCAGCCGGGTGGCGACGTCCCGGCACGTCTGCTGGACGCGGCGGTACCCGTCGAAGCCGAGCCGCAGGAAGTTGTAGTACTGGGCGACGACCTGCGCGCCGGGACGCGAGAAGTTCAGCGCGAACGTCGGCATGTCGCCGCCGAGGTAGTTGACGTGGAAGACGAGGTCGTCCGGCAAAGCCTCCTCGTCCCGCCACAGCGCCCAGCCCACGCCGGGCATGACCAGCCCGTACTTGTGGCCGGAGGTGTTGATGGAGGCGACCCGGGGCAGCCGGAAGTCCCAGAGCAGGTCCGGGTCGAGGAACGGCGCGATCATCGCGCCGGACGCGCCGTCCACGTGGATCGGGACGTCCGGCCCGCCGCGCGCCTGCAGGTCGTCGAGCGCCGACGCGATGTCGGCGACGGGCTCGTAGCTCCCGTCGAACGTGGACCCGAGGACGGCGACGACGCCGATCGTGTTCTCGTCGCACAGCTCCACGGCCTCGGACGCGCCGAGGTGGTAGCGGTCGCCCTCCATCGGCACGTACCGGGGCTCGACCTCGAAGTAGTTCGCGAACTTCTCCCAGCAGATCTGCACGTTGACGCCCATGACGAGGTTGGGCCGGTCGGCCGGCTCGCCCGCGGCCCGCCGCCGCCGCTGCCAGCGGCGCTTGAGCGCGAGCCCGCCGAGCATCGCGGCCTCGCTCGACCCGGTGGTGGAGCAGCCCACCGCCTTGTGCGGGTGCTCGGCGCGCCAGAGCTGGGCGAGCATCCGCACGCACCGCATCTCCAGTTCCGCGGTGCGCGGGTACTCGTCCTTGTCGATCATGTTCTTCTCGGCGCACTCGGCCATCAGCACCCGCGCCTCCGGCTCGGCCCACGTGGACACGAACGTCGCCAGGTTCAGGCGGGCGTTGCCGTCCAGCATCAGCTCGTCGTGGACCACCTGGTAGGCGGTGGACGGCTCCATCTCCCGCGCGGGCAGCCGGTACCGCGGGATCGTCATCGGCTCCCGGCTGAAGATGGGGTTGACCTCCAGGTCGCGGCCGCCGCGCCCGGGGCGGAGCGGGTCCTTCGGAGCCCTGTCGCCCTCCATGTCGCCCTCCTCCTCCGTGCGGGGACGGGCCGTCCCCCGGTTCGCACGGAAGTACCCCCGGCACCGCCCCGCACACCCGGCGCGACCGCGTCCTCGCAGGTCGGCAAGGGGATCCCATGGGATCCCACGGCGCAGGAGGGACCGGACGCCATCCGCGAAGGCCGGCCGCCGGGTGGGAGGATCAGATGCCGTCGGGCACGCGGCAGTGCCGCCCGGCCCGGACGGGCAGACGCCGTCCGGGGCGGTTCCGTCGCCGGGGCGAGCGGGTCAGTCGCCGTCCGGACCGGTTCGGTCGGCGGGCGGGACGGGGTCGTTCAGGCCGCCTTCGAGGATGGCGAAGGCCTGGTCGACGGTCTCCGACAGCGTGGTGAACGTCCCGCCGAGGCGGCTGACGGCGTCGGCGGAGGCCTGGAAGGCGCAGGTGGTGGCGGCGGCGACGACGTGCGGGCGCAGATCCGTGGCGGGATCGAGGCCCATCCGCTCGGCGATGACCTCGGTGAGCAGCGCCTGCTTGCGCTGTGCGTGCTCCAGGCTGCCGGCCATGAGCGTCGGGCTGTCGCTCATCATCGTCAGCATGCACTCGAAGCGGCCCGGCTCGAACCCGAGCTCGCCGGCCTCGCAGGCGCGCGCGATCTCCACCACGGTGTGCCGCAGCGCGGTCATGATCGGCTCGTCCGGCGGGCGTTCGCCGAGCGCGGCCAGGACGGCGCGGGTCTGCTCCTCCTGGAAGGTGAGGGCGACGTCCTCCTTCGAGGCGAAGTAGCGGAAGAACGTGCGGGACGAGACGTCGACGGCGTCGGCGATCTCCTCGACGGTGGTGGCGTCGAACCCCTTCTCGGCGAAGAGGGTGAACGCCGCGTCGACGAGCGCCTCTCGGGTGCGCTGCTTCTTGCGTTCGCGCCTGCCCGGGGGCTGGGAACCGGGGCCGGGTGTGCCGGTCTCGGGGGCGGTCGCGGTCATGCGCGCATTGTAATCGCCCGGCGATCCCCCGTCGACCGTTGCCTGTCGTGATGTGAAACATGTCGTGTCGAGACCAAGGGCAGTTGACGACAAGTGTCATGCCATGACAATTTTGGAACCCTGCCAAGCCGGAGGTCGATGATGACTCAATCCCAGGGCGCCGAGATCCTCGAACCGGGCGCCGTCCCCATAACGCCGCGCGACCAGGCGCGCGGCCGTCCCGCGAGAGCGGGCCACGGCCATCCCTGGCTCACCCTCGTCGCGGTCGCGCTGGGCGTGATGATGGTCGGGCTGGACGCGACCGTCGTGTCCATCGCCAACCCCGCGATCGCCAAGGACCTCGGCGCGAGCCTGTCCGGCCTGCAGTGGGTCACCAACGCCTACCTGCTGGCGCTCGCCGTCACGCTGATCCCCGCCGGGAAGATCGCCGACCGGTTCGGCCGCAAGCGCACGTTCCTGGCGGGCGTCATCGGGTTCGCCGTGTCGTCGCTGCTGATCGGGCTCTCGGGCGGGCTCGGCATGGTGATCTTCTGGCGGGTCGTGCAGGGCTTCGCCGGAGCGCTCCTGCAGCCCGCGAGCCTCGCCATCCTGCGCAACACGTTCCCGGCCGAACGGCTCAACGCCGCGATCGGCATCTGGGGGTCCACGGTCGGCATCTCCATCGCGGGCGGCCCGATCGTCGCGGGCCTGCTGGTGGAGAACGTCAACTGGGAGTCGGTGTTCTTCCTGAACGCCCCGCTCGGGCTGGTCGCGCTGCTCGTCGGCCTGTGGGTGATCCGCGAGTCGCGGGACGAGGAGGCCGCCGGCTCGTTCGACCTGCCGGGTGTCGCGATGCTCAGCGGCGCCCTGTTCGCCCTGGTCTGGGGGCTCATCAAGGCCGGCGAGAACGGGTTCGGCGACGCGGTGCCGCTCGTGTCGTTCGCCGCGTCCGTCGTGCTGTTCGCCGCGTTCGTCTGGAACGAGCTGAGGGTCGAGCGCCCGCTGCTGCCCCTCGGGCTGTTCCGGTCGGTGTCGCTGTCGGCGGCGACCGGCCTCATCGTCCTCGGCTTCTTCGGGATGTTCGGGACGATCTTCTTCATCACCCTGTACCTGCAGCAGGTGCACGGCATGAGCCCGGTGGACGCGGGCGTGCGGATGCTGCCGATGACCGGCGTGTTCATCGTCGCGTCCCCGGTGGCGGGCGCGCTGACCAGCCGGTTCGGGCCGCGGGTGCCCCTCGTCCTCGGGATGGCGTTCACCGCGGCCGCGATGTTCGGCCTGTCGCGCATCGGGGTGGACGCCCCGTACGTGCAGCTGTGGCCGTGGTTCGTGCTGGTCGGCCTGGCGTTCGGGATGGTCATCGTGGCCGGGACCGAGGCCATCGTCGGCAACGCGCCCGCCCACCTCGCGGGCGTCGCGGGCGGACTCCAGCAGACCGCCGCGCAGGTCGGCGGCGTCCTCGGCACGTCGGTGCTGGGTGTGCTGCTCTCGACCAGGGTGGGGGACGTGCTGTTCGGGCGGCTCACCGACGCGGGCCTGCCCGGAGCGGCGGCGCGCCAGCTGGAAGGGCAGGGCGGGCTCGTGTCCCAGGGCGTGGCGCCCGTGCCGCCCGGCACGTCGAAGGAGGCGGCGGACGCCATCACGACCGGGAGCCACCTCGCGTTCATGGACGGCTTCCAGACGTCCCTGACCGTGGCGGGCGCCGTCGCGCTCGCCGCGATCGTCGCCGCGCTCCTGGTGCGGCGCGGCGCCTCTCCGGTCGAAGGCGCCGTGGCGGCGTAGGTCCCGGATTAGGCTGCCGGTGTGATGGGTTTCGCGAGGCTCGGCCGGATCCTCAGGTCCTATCCGATGCCTGTGACGTTCCTCGGGCTGTTCGCGGCCGTGTGGATGGTGCAGGCCCTGGTCCTGCCGCCGGGCGCGCGGCAGGCGGTGATCGCCTGGGCGAGCACCAACCTGGCCAACCTCGCGGTCAACCCGGTCGGGACGCTGGTCGCCTCGGCGTTCGTCGCCGAGGGGGCGCAGGGCGTGCTGCTCGTCGCGGTGGCGATCGGGCTGTTCCCCATCACCCGGCGGTTCGGGAACCTGCGGGCCGTCGCCCTCATCGCCGCCTCGCACGTGCTCGGCACGCTCATCAGCCAGGGCATCGCGCTGGTGCGGCTGGAGGCGGGCCTGCTCTCGGACTCCGTCCGCACGATCCCCGACGTCGGACCGTCCTACGTGCTGTGCGCGGCGCTCGTCGCGGCCTTCCTGTACGGGCACGGGCGCGTCCGCCGGCTGCTCGCGCTGGCCGGCTGGTGCGCGCTCGCGCCCGTGCTGCTGGACGGCCTGCTCACGCTGGAGGTCGCCGCCGTCGGCCACGTCGTGGCCATGCTCACCGGCGCACTCGTCGGTCGGCTGCTCCTCGTCCTGGAACGCCGCCACGAGCCCGCCGCGGCTCCGGCGCCCGCTTCCCCGGTCGCGGACGCCGCGCAGGCCTGACGCCCGTCAGTCCCCGCTCGGCTGCGGAGCCGGGTTGGAGGTGGGGTTCGGGCTCGGGGTGCCCGGGTCCGACGGCGGGTCGGACGGGGGGTCGGTCGGGGGCGTCGTCGGGTCGGTGGAGCCGTCGTCCGGCGGGGTCGTCGGGTCGGACGGCGAGTCCGGGGGAGTGGTCGGCGTCGAGTCGTCCGGAGGCGTGGACGGCTTCTCCGGCTTCGAGGGGGTCCCGGACGCCGGCGGCCTCTCGCGCGCGGGCTCCTTCGACGGAGAGGCCGCGGGTGGAGCCGGCGCCGCGCCGCCGCCCGGCGCGCCGCCCTGGGTGCCGCCCGCCTGCTGCGGCGGCGAGCCGTACGCGCTCGTCACCGGGTTCCCCGAGCCGTCGTCCGCGCGCTTCGTGCCGGACAGGCCGGGCGCCGGGTCCTGCGGGACGCCGCCGCTCGTCGTGGACGCCGGGTGGGTCTGCCCGCTGCTGGACGTCGGGACGAGCGAGGCGGCGCTGCCGCCCTTGGCCGTGGGCCAGGACACCAGCAGCCCGATGACGGCGGCGGCCGAGGCCGCGACGCCCGCGACCGCGCCGAGGCCCCGGGAGACGCGGCCCTTGGGGGTCGCGCCGGGCGACCCGTGCTTCGGGCGGTCCGCCCGCTCCGGACCGATGACGACGAGCGGGCTGGGCGCGATGACGCTGGGCAGCGGCCGGGTGGCCTCCTCCTCGCAGGCGGCGAGGACCTGCTCGCGCAGCCAGCCCGGCGCGTGCGCGGGGGCCCGCCGGGCGAGCAGCCGAGGCAGACGCCCCTTCTCGAACGCGGAGATGAGGTCCAACTGCGGCGCGGCGGTGCCGCGCATCAGGATGTCGAGGACGGCGCGCTCCAGCCGCGTCCGCGCCGCGTTGAGCAGCTGCATCACGGTGTCCGGCGCGATGCCGAGGACGCGGGCGATGTCGTGCGGTTCGAGCCACTCGCCCGCCCACAGCAGCAGCACCTCGCGGTGGTCGGAGCGCAGGCCCGCGGCGGCGCGCAGCAGCGGGTCGGGGTCGGCGAACAGCGGACCGCGGCCGCCGGCGGCGCCCACCTCGCCGGTGAAGGCGCCGCGCTCGGCGCACGCCGTGCGGGAGAGCGAGTAGAGCCAGAGGACGCTGTCGCCGCGCGGCGGCTGGTGCACGGCCGCGCTGAACGTGTCGCCCACGGCCGCCGCCGCGAGCTGGTCGCCCACGAGCGACCAGCAGTAGGCGTACAGGCGGTCGGCGTGCGCGTCATAGAGCGAGCCCAGGTCTCCGCCCATGTGAGCCCCCGTCTCCGTCCGGTTTCACTTCCGACAAAACGTGCATATCGCTGGCCAGGGGGACTCTAGCGCTTCCGGTCAACCCATGAGAAGCCGGAGATCGGACGTTACGTCGAATAGCACGGAAGGTAGCAGTGAGGGCTGCGGACAGTGACGTTCACGGAGATTTAAGAAAGTTCCTGAAAAAGCGCTGATTCCTGATCCGGTTCAGCAGGGAAGGATTCGAACTCGTTATCGAACTACGTGAGGAGTCAATGGTGACCCGGCTCACAGTGGACGACGTCTACCAGCACATTCGCGGCGTCTGCTTCAAGACGGGCCCGCCCGGGACGGTCGGCGCGGAGACCGAGTGGATCGTCGTCGACGCCGCCGACCCGGCCGCGCACGTGCCCGCCGAGCGGGTGCGCGCGCTCGTGGACGGGGCCGGGCCGCCGGCCGGCGGGAGCAAGGTCACCTACGAGCCGGGCGGGCAGCTCGAACTCAGCTCCGCCCCGTTCCAGGCCCTGGACGACCTGACCGCCGCGCTCGGTCGCGACATCGCGCACGTGCAGGATGCGATCGCGCCGGACGGGCTCGCGCTCGTCGGGCACGGCGTCGACCCGGTCCGCAGGCCCCGCTTCCAGGCCGACCATCCGCGCTACGCGTGCATGCGGGACTACTTCCGGGCGGGCGGCTTCCGCGACGCGGGCATGGCGATGATGTGCTCGACCGCGTCCGTCCAGGTGAACCTGGACATCGGCGCCGACGACCCGGACGCGTCCCGCCGCTGGCGGCTCGTGCACGCGCTCGGACCGGTGCTGGTCGCGGCGTTCGCCAACTCGCCGCTGCGGGCCGGCCGCCCTACCGGGATGCGCTCGTCCCGCCAGGCCATCTGGACCGAGCTCGACCCGTGCCGCACGCTGCCCGTGCTGCGGGACGGGGCGGACGGCGACCCGGCCGAGGCGTGGACGCGGTACGCGCTCGACGCCCAGGTCATGCTCGTCCACACACCGGACGGACGATGGGTGTCGGCGCCCGGGATGTCCTTCCGGGAGTGGCTGGACAAGGGGGAGCCGGGCGAAGAGGACCTCGCCTACCACCTGTCCACGCTGTTCCCGCCGGTGCGGCCGCGCGGCTGGCTGGAGCTGCGCATGATCGACGCGCTGCCCGGCCCGTACTGGCCGGTGCCCGTCGCCGTCGCCACCGCCCTGCTGGACGACCCGGCCGCCTCGCGCGCCGCCGAGGCCGCGGCCGAGCCGGTGGCGGACCGGTGGGCGTCGGCGGCCTGCCACGGCCTGGCGGACCCGGCCCTGGCCAGGGCCGCGCTGGCGTGCTTCGCGGCGGCGCTGGACGCGCTCCCGCGGCTCGGCGCGTCCGGGCTCGTGCCGCTGGTCGAGGAGTACGCCGACCGGTACGTCCTGCAAGGCCGCTGCCCCGCCGACGACGGTCCCGCCGACGGTCCCGCCGCCGGACGGCCTGCCGCCGACCGGCCCGACCACGACAGTCCTACCGCCGACCGCCTCACCGACGACCGGCGTGCCGACGACCGGCCTGTCGCCGCCAGTCCCGCCGTCGAGCATCCTGCCGCCGGCTCCCAGACACGTCCGATGGAGGATCCGACATGAGCGTCCCTGGCCCGTCCGCCGACGAGGCCGCCCTGAAGGAACTGATCGCAGACGAGCTCGGCGCGGTGCGCGACCGCAGCTTCGGGCTCACCACCGGAGTCCTCGCCGAGGACGAGCTCACCGCGCAGGTGTCGCCGCTGATGTCGCCGCTCGTGTGGGACCTCGCGCACGTCGGCAACTACGAGGAGCTGTGGCTGCTGCGCGCGGCCGCCGGGCAGGAGGCGATGCGCCCCGAGATCGACGACCTGTACGACGCGTTCGAGCATCCGCGGGCGGAGCGGCCGACGCTGCCGCTCCTGAGGCCGGAGGAGGCGCGGTCCTACATCGGCACGGTCCGCTCCAAGGTGCTGGACTCGCTGTCGTCGGTGCGCTTCGACACCCCGGACCCGCTGACATCGGGCGGGTTCGTGTACGGGATGGTCGTCCAGCACGAGCACATGCACGACGAGACCATGCTGGCCACTCACCAACTGCGCCGCGGTGCACCTGCCCTGCTCGACCCCAAGGCGGAGCCACTCCAGGTCCCCGCCGCCGGAGGGGCGCCGAGCGCAGACGAGGTGCTCATCGAGGCGGGCCCGTTCCAGATGGGCACGTCGGACGAACCATGGGCGTACGACAACGAGCGCCCCGCCCACCTCGTCGACCTGCCCGCGTACTACATCGACGTGGAGCCGGTCACCAACGCGGCCTACATCGCCTTCATCGAGGCCGGCGGATACGACGACCCGCGCTGGTGGGACCCGGCGGGATGGGAGTGGCGCAACAGCAGCGGCAAGCGCGCTCCCGCCTTCTGGGAGCGGGAGGGCGGGCAGTGGATGCGGCGCCGGTTCGGGAGGACCGAACCCGTCCCGCCCGGCGAACCCGTCCAGCACGTGTGCTGGTACGAGGCCGACGCCTACGCGCGGTGGGCCGGGAAGCGGCTGCCGACCGAGGCCGAGTGGGAGAAGGCCGCCCGCTGGGACCCCGCCGCAGGACGGTCCCGCCGCTACCCGTGGGGCGACGTCTACGAGGAGGGACGCGCCAACCTCGGGCAGCGCGCGCTCCGCCCGTCCGAGACCGGCTCCTACGCGGCCGGTGCGTCGGCGTACGGGGTGAGGCGCCTCCTAGGGGACGTGTGGGAGTGGACGTCGTCGGACTTCCACGGCTACCCCGGCTTCCGCTCGTTCCCCTACAAGGAGTACTCGGAGGTCTTCTTCGGACCCGACTACAAGGTGCTGAGGGGCGGCTCCTGGGCGACGCACCCGCTCGCCATACGCGGTTCGTTCCGCAACTGGGACTACCCCATCCGGCGGCAGATCTTCTCCGGGTTCCGGTGCGCCCGCTCGGCCGCCCCGTCGGCAGGGGAGGCGCGCTGAATGTGCCGCCATCTCGGCTACCTGGGCCCCGAGCGCACGCTGCACTCCCTCATCTACGAGGGGGAGCACTCCCTTGAGGTCCAGTCGTACGCGCCGCGCATGACGAACGGCGCCATCCTCAACGCCGACGGGTACGGCGTCGGCTGGTACCAGGACGGCGGGGCCGTCCGGTTCCGCCGCGCCCAGCCCATCTGGACCGACCAGTCGTTCCGCGAGGTCGCCGGGGCCGTCCGCGCGTCGTGCGCGGTCGCGGCGCTGCGGTCGGCGACCGTCGGGTTCCCGGTGGACGAGTCGTGCGCCCAGCCGTTCCGCGCCGGGCCGTGGCTGTTCAGCCACAACGGGAAGATCGAGGGCTACGGCGGCGTCGAGTCCAAGCTCCGGGAGCTGGCCGGGGACATCGCCGAGGTCCCCGACGCCCGCGCCCCGGTCGACTCGGCACCGCTGTTCGCCCTCGCCGTCCGGAACTGGCGGGAGGGCGCCCCGCTCGGCGAGGGCCTCGCCGCGGTCGTCACCGCGATCACGGCGCTGGCCCCCGGCCGCTACAACCTGCTCGCCTCGGACGGGACGTCCCTGGCCGCCACGACCTGGGGCGACTCGCTGTTCGTCCGCGAGGGCGGGGACGCGGTCCAGATCGCCTCCGAGCCGCTCGACGGCGACGCCGCGTGGCGCCGCGTCCCCGACCGCTCGCTCGTCACCGCCGATCTCGACACCGGCGTCCGCATCACCCGACTCTGAAGGAGAACCACGTGGACCGGTTCCTGACCGCCGACGATCTCGCCAAGACGCTCCGCCAGGACGTCCGGGCCGGGCTCTCCGGCACGCCCAAGACCCTTCCGCCCAAGTGGTTCTACGACGAGCGCGGCAGCGCGCTCTTCGAGGAGATCACGAAGCTGGAGGAGTACTACCCGACCCGGCGGGAGCGGGAGATCCTCGCCGCCCGGGCGTCCGACGTCGCCGCCGCCACCGGCGCCGGGACGCTGCTGGAACTCGGCGCCGGCTCGGGGGAGAAGACCCGGCTGCTGCTGAACGCCCTGGCCGGCACGCTGCGCACCTACGTGCCGGTGGACGTGAGCGGCGACTTCCTGGAGCAGGCCGCGGCCGGGATCGCCGCCGACCATCCCGGCCTCGCCGTCCGGGCCGTCGTCGCCGACTACGAGCAGCACCTTCACCTGCTGCCCGGCGGCGGGCGGCGCCTCGTCGCCTTCCTCGGCGGGACGATCGGCAACATGCCGCCCGCCGAGCGCATCGGGTTCCTCGGCGGCCTGCGCGCCACCATGGACGAGGACGACTTCCTGCTGCTCGGCGCCGACCTCGTCAAGGACGAGGAGCGGCTCGTGCGCGCCTACGACGACGCGGCGGGCGTCACCGCCGAGTTCAACCGCAACGTCCTGTCGGTCATCAACCGGGAACTGGACGCCGACTTCGACCCGGAGGCGTTCGAGCACGTCGCGGTCTGGAACCGGGCCGAGGAGTGGATCGAGATGCGGCTGCGGTCGCTGCGCGCCCAGGACGTCCGCGTCGGCGGCCTCGACCTGGAGGTCTCGTTCGAGGACGGGGAGGAGATGCGCACCGAGATCTCCGCCAAGTTCCGGCGCGAGCGGCTGGAGGCGGAGCTGGGCGCCGCCGGGATGGAGCTCGCCGAGTTCTGGACCGACGAGGCGGGCGACTTCTCCCTCACCCTCGCGCGCCCCGCGTCCCGCTGACGCCCTCCCGTCCGGGCCCCGGCCCGGACGGGACGGGCTCAGCCCTTGCGGACGGGGTGATCGAGGCCCAGCCGCTTCAGGTCCGCCGCCAGGCGGGTCGCCACGTAGAGGTGGCCCGCCGGCGTCGGATGGGTGCGGTCCCTCTTGATGAGGCGGGGCGCGTTGCCCTGGCCGGTCAGCAGGTCCCCGGTGATCCACTGCTCGCCGATCGGGTCGACGAACGGGATGCCGAGCTGCCCGGCGAGGTTCTTCAGCGCGTCCCGGACGGCGACCGCGCCGGGCAGCGGCGTCCCCGTCCCCCAGAGCGGGCCCAGGATCACCAGGCGGGTGCCGGGCCAGCGCTGCCGGGCGCGCTGGAGCAGGACGTGCGCCGCCGCCGCGACCTGCGGCGCGGGGGTCCGCCAGTCGTTGTGGCCGCCGGACACCACCAGCATGTCGGGCGCGGGGCGCCAGCCGAGCTGGCTCTCGAACAGGCCGAGGAAGGCGCGCGGGCCGCGGCCCGTCGCGACGTACCCGGTGCCGGACCGCCCGCCGACGACGACCTGCCAGCCGAGCAGCCGCGCGGTCGCGGAGGCGTACGTCGACTCCGGCTCGACGCCGCGGTCGCCGACCGTGTAGCTGTCGCCGAGGAACATCACCACGGGCGGGGTCTTGCGCGCCCGGTCGTCAGGACCGTCCGCCGCTGCCGGCTTGTGCACCGAACCCGCGAGCAGGGAGCAGCCCGCGACCATCGAGCAGCCGGCGAGCGACAGGACCGCCGCCAGGCCGAGGCACAGCATCCGAGTCGCCGCGCCGCGTCGGGCGCGGCGAGATGTCATGGAGTACCACCAATGAATCAGGGGGACGCCTCCGCATCTTACTGACCTCGCGCCTCTGCCGCGGGCACTCCGCGACCCTGGCGTCACCATGCCGTCACCGCCCCGCGGCCGATCGTGTCCTTCCTTCCATCCGCCGTTCACCCCGCGGATCGGACCGGGCAACCTGGCGACGGGAGGGTTCCGCGGTGACTCGACGGGAACGGCTGCGCGAACTCGACCTGCTGCGCTTCACGGCCGCGATGGCGGTGGTGCTCTACCACTTCACGGGATTCGGGGGCGCGGGGGCGTGGCCCTCGCCGTCGCAGGAGGTCTTCCCCGAGATCGCCCCGGTCACCCGGTTCGGGTACCTCGGCGTCGACCTGTTCTTCGTCATCAGCGGGTTCGTGATCCTCATGAGCGCGTGGGGACGCGGCCCGGGGGAGTTCGGCATCTCCCGGCTCGTCCGGCTGATGCCCGCGTACTGGGTGAGCGTGCTGCTGGGCGCCGCCGTCTACGCGGTCTTCCGGATGGGGCACGGCGTCCCCGGCCTGGTCGTCCCGAACCTGACGATGCTGCAAGGCGGGCTCGGACTGCGGAACGTGGACGCCGTCTACTGGACACTCTGGGTCGAGCTGCACTTCTACGTGCTCGCCGCCGTCCTCGCGGGGATCGGGATCACCTACCGGTCCTGCCTGATCTTCATGGCGGCCTGGCTGCTCGGCGGGGTCTTCGCCGACGAGGCCGACAACAAGCTGCTCCAGGTGATGCTGGTCCCGACCTGGAGCTGCTACTTCATCGCGGGCATGGCGCTGTACATGATCCACCGGTTCGGGCCGACGCTGCTGCTCTGGGGCTACGTGGCCGCGTCCTACCTGGTGGCGCTGCGCTGGGGCTCCTGGCGCGCGGAGCACGTCTTCAGGGGCGCGGACGAGACCGTGGTCAGCGCCGTCATCACGGGCATCTTCGCGGTGATGATCCTCGTCGCGACCGGGCGGCTGAGCCGGCTGCGGTGGCGGGGCCTGACCGTCCTCGGGGCGCTCACGTACCCGCTCTACCTCGTCCACTCCCAGCTCGCGCTTCCCCTGCTGGACGCGGTGTATCCGGGCCTCAACCGGTGGACGGCGCTGGCGGTGGTGGTCGGGACCTCGCTGCTGGCCGCCTACGCGGTGCACCGGCTTGTGGAACGTCCGGGCGCGAAGTGGATGCGGGCCCGGCTCACGGCGTCGTTGGCACCCATGCGGCCTTCCGAGGAAACCTCTACGTTTGTCGCTCGTGGCGATTGGCGTGGACGGGGCGGTTCTGGTCTCGGCGGCGGTGAGCCTCGCGACCGCGCCCCGGTGGATGCGGCACGCACCTGACCCTCTGCCCGGCGGCTCCACACGACGCTGGGCTCGTCCAGAGGCGTTCCTCTGCCTCGTCATCGGGCTCGTCTACCTGAACCAAGTGCTCTTCACCGTGTACATGCTGCGCGTCCACGGCGGGGACGCGTCCTTCATCGCGAAGTACCTCCCCGAGGGGTATTTCGCGCTTGAGGACGGCGCGGCCATGCGCGGTCTCGCGGAACACTTCCCGATGCCGGAACTGCTGGCGCCGTCCCTCCTGCGTGTCCAGGCGTTCCTGGAACTGCCCTTCGCGCTGCTGGCGTACATGACGGTGCTGCGGTGGCTGGATCGCGGCCTCTACCGGCGCCTGGCGCGCTCGTGGCCGGTGTGGGCCGCGTCGCTGTCCTACACGTTCGTCTTCTGCCTGGTCGAGTGGGATCTGCGCAACCCCTACACGATGGACGACATCGTGATTCGGGCCTGCTCGGCTGTGGTGACGCCGTTGCTGCTCCGCTGGCTGGCCGGGCAGGAGGAAGCCGCCCCAGAGGAGCGGTCATTCGCGCAGATGCTTCTCTTCGCCGCGTCTGCCTGGGCGTTGGGGCAAATCGTGTTGGCCGTCTATGACACCGCCCTGCTGTACAACCTCGGTCATCTGGGCGGACGCCTGCCCGGGATGGCCGTCGCCGTGTGCGTCCTGGCGGGTGCGCGCTGGGCGTCGTCCCGTCTGAGACCGGGCGAGGTGGGGGACGCCCTGGCGTCGGTCATCAACGGGTTGCGCTGGGGACTGCTTCTCTTCTTCGTCCCGGCGCTCGCCGTCCGCTACGGGGTGAACTTCGGCACCCCGCTCCTGGCAGGGGCGGCCGGCCTGCTGGTCTGCGCTGTGGCCGCCGTGTACGCACTGCGGAGCACGCTCACCGGCGCAGGGGCGACCCGCATCGCTCTCTGGGCCGTCCAGGCGGCGGTGGCGCTTCTCGCCGGAGCCGCGGCCGGGTACGCCGCCGTCCGCCTGGTCGCCGACACCTACTACGAGGCGGGGCTGCTCAGGGGCGCCGTCTCCTGCTTCGCCGTCGTCGTCACCGTCTGCGCGCTGACCGATCGCGTGCTGACTGACCGATTTTTTCGCCGAAGGTGTGACACATCCGGAACGACGTGCGCTGAGTGAGTATGAGCGTCCGGTTGTTGGGAGCGGGCTACGCCGGACGCGCCGCCTCTGGCGGGCCCGTCGCCCCCGGTCGGGCCCGCCAGAGCACCTCAGGTAGATAGCACCTCAGGCAGAGAACACTTCAGGTCGGCTCGTCCGGTGACCCGGGCCCCGGTTCCTGCAGTTCCTCGGTGTAGCTGACCGACAGGCGACGCATCAGCCCCGTCTCGTCGATGGAGTACTGGCCGAGCCGCCACAGCGGCGGCGAGTAGGCGTGGATCGAGACGCTGGCGTCCTCCACCCCCGTGAGCCGGTGGATGTGCTCGGGACCGAAGCAGAAGGACGCGCCCTCCCGCACGACGGTCCGCAGGGGTTCGCCGCCGATGCGCGGGTTGTTCTCCTCGATGGCTCCGGCGACGACGCGGACGGCCCCCGAGGAGACGTCGTGGTCGTGCCAGCCGGTGTCGTTCTCGGGCGTCCAGCACAGCAGCCAGACGTCGACGTGCTCGTCCCGGTGGAGGGAGACGTAGTGGCGGCGCCCCTCCGGGAACGCGACGTGCTGCCGCCACAGGCCGGGCCGCTCGGCCAGGTCGTCGACCAGCTCCCGCAGCTCCCGCTTGTCGAGGGGACGGCCGGGCAGGCGCTCCAGGCCGCCGGGACGGGGCAGGACCTCGGAAGACACGGGGTTCGCTCCTCTCTGAAACCGTCGCCGGGCACGGTCCGCTAAGCCCGTAACCCGGCGTGAATCGCCAGGCCAGGGCTTCTGAACCGCATCAGTTAACCGTTTCAGTGAACCGCTTCAGTGATGACGCCGTCAAGCCCGGATGCGGCGCGCTGTCGGTGGCGGCCTCTAGGGTTGGAGGGATGTCGGAGAAGCGCAAGCGCGCGACCATCCGCGAAGTGGCGCAGGCGACGGGGCTGTCGCCCGCGGCCGTGTCGTACGCGCTGCGCGGCATCCAGACCTCGGAGGAGACGCAGGAGCGGGTCCGCGCCGCGGCGCGGGAGCTGGGCTACGAGGCGCACCCGATCGCGCGCGCGCTGGCCAGCGGCCGCACCGACCAGGTCGGCCTGCTGTGCGGCTCGCTGGAGGACTACTGGCAGCAGTCCCTCGCCGTGGGCATCGGCCGGGCGCTGCTCGCCCGCGGCCGCTACGCCCTGATCGTGGACGCCGGCGGCGACCCCGAGCGCGAGCTGGCCCTCGCGCGGCGGCTGCGCGACCAGCGGGTGGACGGCCTGATCGTCCAGCCGCTCGACCCGTCCGCCGCGCTGTGGTCGGAGCTCGCGGCCTCGGTCCCCGTCGTGTCCATCGGCGACGCCCTGCACGGCGGGCAGGCGCAGGGCGAGGTCGTGTTCGACAACCGGCGGGGCGTCACGCTCGCGCTGGAGCACCTGCGGGCGCTCGGGCACCAGCGCCTCACCGTGTTCACCCCCACCCTCGCCAGCACCCCCGACCGCCCCGCCGACGTGTACGTCAACGCCGAGGCCGAGCGGCTCGGCCTGAGCGTCGACGTGGTGGTCGTGCCGCAGTCCCTCCCCGAGTCCACCGAGGTCGCGCTGCGGGTGCTCGGCGGCCCCGACCGCCCCTCGGCCGTCTTCTGCTTCGCCGACTCCATCGCCTACGGCGTCTACGCCGCCACCCGCGAGCTGGGCCTCGACGTCCCCGGTGACGTCGCCGTCTGCGGCTACGACAACCACCCGATGTCGGCGCTGCTCACCCCGCCGCTCACCAGCGTCGAGTGGGACATCGACGGCATCGTCCACTCCGCCGTCCGCCTCGTCGTGGACGTCATCGACGGCAAGCCCCGCAAGCGCCGCGTCGTCCGCGAGCCGTCCCTGCGCATCCGCGCCTCCACCGGCGAACCGCCGGCGGACGGCTGAGCCGCCGGTGTGCCGGGCCACCGGTGTGCCGAGGTCTCCTGCAGACCGGGCCGCCGGCGGGGTGAGATCACCGGCGGGGTGAGATCACCGTTCCCACCGGGCTCAGGGGTGGAGACGGGACAGGTGCGGTAGGAGGTCCGCGGCGGCGGCGATGTCGGTGTCGAGCGGGCGGTCCTCCACCCGCGGGTCGAGGACGGCGTCCGCCATGTCGTACGCCGAGCGCAGCGGGCCGCCGGACGGCGCCCGCCCCTGCATCCGCAGCGCGCGGACGGCGGCCACCAGTTCGCAGCCGAGGCCGAGCCGGTAGGCGGCGACCGCGTCGGTCGTGGCGCGCGCCGACTGCGTCGAGAAGCCCGCGTGCTCCTCGACGCCGCGCGACAGCACCGCGCTGCCGAGCGCCGCGGGGGTCGCGAGGCGCCGCGCGTCCGCGAGGCACGAGTGCGCCACGTACTCCAGGATCATGATCCCGGACGAGGCCTCCGTGGCGCCCTGGAACGGGTAGAGGCCGGTGAACGACGGCTCGGCGAGCGTGCCGAGGCGCGCGGCGGCCAGCGCCATCGTCTGGAAGAGGGCGGCGCGGGCCGCGTCCAGGGCGAGCCCGACGTAGGCGGTGTGGAAGTTGCCGTTGTGCCAGACCGCCCGGCCGGGGACGTCCACCAGCGGGTTCTCGGCGGCGGCGTTGATCTCCCGCGTGACGACCTCCTCGGCGTAGCCGGCCGCCTCCAGCGCGGGGCCGTGCACCTGCGGGAACGCCCGGTAGCCGTAGGGGTCCTGGATGCGCATCGGCGCCGGCCGGTCGAAGGCGAGCAGCGCGCGCATCGCCGCCGCGGCCTGCTGCTGGCCCGGATGGGGGCACGCGTCCTGCACCGCCTCCGCGTAGGGCTCCTCCGAGGCGCGGACGGCCAGATGCGACAGCGCCGCCACGACCGTCGACGCGCGCAGCGCCACCCGCAGGTCGGCGACCGCGAGCGCCGACTCGCCGAGCGTGGCCGCGTTGGAGCTGATGAACGCCAGCGCGTCGGCGGAGCGGAGCCGGTAGCCGGGGCCGCGCTCCTGACCGCCGTCCGGGCCGGGCAGCCACGGCCGCTCGCCGAGAAGGCACAGCGCGGTCGAGGCCAGCGCGGTCAGGTCGCCCGTGCCGATCGCCCCGTACACCGGCACCGGGGGGAGGAGGCCGAGGTTGAGCACGTCCGCCAACGCCTGGAGCGCGCCCGGTTCCACGCCCGAGCCGCCCGCCGCGATCTGGTTCAGCCGGACCGCCAGCATCGCCCGGACGATCTCCGGCGCGACCAGCGGACCCGCTCCGGCGGCGTGGCTGCGCAGCAGTCGCAGCCCGTGGGCGTCGGCGTCCTCCCACTCGACGTCCACGACGCGGTTGGCGCCGACCCCCGTCGTCCGCCCGTACACCGGCCGGGCCTCGGTGATCTCACGGACGAGTCGCCACGCGGCGCGCGCCCGCTCGACCCCGGCCGGGGCCACGGCGACCGCCACATCCTCCCGGGCGGCGCGCGCCACCTGCGCGCATGTGAGGGATGTCCCATCGATAACGATTCGGCTGTTCTCCACGCCGACACGCTACTTTCCCTGCATTACCGGTAGATATGCTTGCATGCTTGACGTGCCGGACATGCAGGGACACTGGGATGACGTTACCCACGGGTCGCGGTGGGGAACCAGTCGGAATCGATCATCGGCGTCACGGGGGACGCCCGGCGAGGACGTGATTCGTTGATCACCTTTGAGGGCGTCACCAAGCGCTATCCCGGGGGCACCGTCGCGCTCGACGACGTGAGCCTCGACTGCCCCGCGGGCCGCATCACCGTGTTCGTCGGCACGTCCGGCGGCGGCAAGACCACCGCCCTGCGGACCATCAACCGGATGGTGGAGCCGACGTCCGGGCGCGTGCTGATCGACGGGCAGGACGTCCGCGAGCGCAAGCCCGCCGAGCTGCGGCGCGGCATCGGCTACGTGATCCAGCACGCCGGGCTGTTCCCGCACCGCACCATCCTCGACAACATCGCCACCGTCCCGTACCTGCTGTCCTGGAACAAGAAGAAGGCGCGGGCGCGGGCGCTGGAGCTGATGGAGCGGGTCGGGCTCGACCCGGCGATGGGCAGGCGGTACCCGTTCCAGCTCTCCGGCGGCCAGCAGCAGCGCGTCGGCGTCGCGCGGGCGCTCGCCGCCGATCCGCCGATCATGCTGATGGACGAGCCGTTCAGCGCCGTCGACCCGGTCGTCCGCGCCGAGCTGCAGGACGAGTTCCTCCGCCTCCAGGAGGAACTGCACAAGACGATCGTGTTCGTCACCCACGACATCGACGAGGCCATCAAGCTCGGCGACCGGATCGCGGTGTTCCAGACCGGCGGCAAGCTCGTCCAGATCGACAGCCCCGAGAACCTCCTCGCCCACCCGGCCGACGACTTCGTCGCCGGGTTCATCGGCCAGAACCGCGGAATCCGCACCCTGTCGTTCGCCGAGACGGGCGGCCTGAGGCTGAGCGACGCCGCGGTCCGCGCGGCGAGCACCGACGCGGCGGACGCCGCCGGGACGGACTGGGTGCTCGTCGTCGACGACGACCGGCGCCCGCTCGGCTGGGCCCGTCCGGCGCAGGCCGGCGGGCCGCTCGGCAAGGCGAAGCTCAGCCCGGTCGGCCCGACGTTCCGGGTCGGCGGCGACTCCGTGCGGACCGCGCTGGACGCGGCCGTCCTGTCCCCGTCCGGGCTGGCGGTCGGCGTCGACGAGACCGGCGCCGTCGTCGGGACGGCGAGCGGGACCGACCTGCTGGCCGTGCCCACCCACGGCCGCGACGGCGCCGCCGCCGGAACCGCCGCCGGAACCGCCGCCGGAACCGCCGCCGGTCCGGAAGAGGCGGATCCGGAAGGGGCCGACGCCGGAGGCACCGGCTGATGGACATCGACTGGGGCTGGATCGGCGAGCACACCGACACGCTGTCCGAGCACGCCCTCATCCACCTGCGGCTCGCCCTGCTGCCGGTGCTGTTCGGCCTGCTCATCTCGCTGCCGGTCGGCATGATGTGCCGCCGCTGGCGCTGGCTCTACCCGCCCGCGCTGACGATCTCGAACATCTTCTACGCGATCCCGTCGCTCGCGCTGTTCATGGTCTTCATCCAGTACACCGGCCTGACGGCGTCCACGGTCATGATCCCGTTGACCCTGTACAGCCTGTCGGTGCTCGTCCCGAACGTGGTGGACGGGCTGGCGTCGGTGTCCGAGCCCGTCCGGCAGGCGGCCACCGCGATGGGATTCGGCCCGCTGCGGCGCCTGCTCCAGGTGGAGCTGCCGATCGCCGTGCCCATCGTCATCGCCGGGACGCGCGTCGCCGCCGTCTCCTCCATCAGCCTCGTCGCCGTAGGCCAGCTGATCGGCCAGGGCGGCCTCGGCTACGACATCATCCGCGGCTACCAGCTCCAGTTCCAGACGCAGATCGTGGCCGCCACCGTCCTGATCGTCCTGCTGGCCCTGGTCACCGACGCGATCCTGGTCACCGTCCAACGCCTGCTCACGCCGTGGGCCCGAGCCCGGATGACCTCATGAACGAGCTGTGGAACCAGATCGACCTGTTCTGGACGTGGCTCACCACGTCCTCCCAGTGGCACGGCGGCGACGGCATCCCGCACCGGCTGCTCCAGCACGTCTACTACAGCGGCGTGGCGCTGGTGTGCGCCGCGGTCATCGGCCTCGCGCTCGGGCTGCTCGTCGGGCACACCGGCCGCGGCGGGTTCCTCGCGATCAGCCTGGCGAACGTCGCCCGCGCCGTCCCCACCTTCGGCCTGGTGCTGATCGTCGTGGTGATCGAGTACAGCATCACCCCGGTGCTCGTCGCCCTGGTGGCGCTCGCCGTCCCGCCGATCCTCGTCAACACCTTCGAGGGGATCCGCGGCGTCGACGCCGACGCCAAGGACGCGGCGAGCGGCATGGGCATGACCGGCTGGGGCGTGCTGTGGCGGGTCGAGCTGCCGATGGCGCTGCCCCTGATCCTGCTCGGGCTGCGCACTTCCGCGATCCAGGTCGTCGCCACCGCCACCATCGCCGCCTACCCGGGCTTCGGCGGCCTCGGCCGCTACATCATCGACGGCCTGGCCCGCAACGACTACCAGCTCGTCGTCGGGGGCACCGTCCTGGTGGTGCTGCTCGCGCTGATCGTCCAGGCGGCCTTCGCGGCGCTGCGCCGCCTCCTCGTCTCACCGGGCCTGCTCGGCTCCGCCCGATCCTCCTGAAAACCGAAGGAAGAGCACCATGAACAAAACCATCAGGGGCGCGGTCGTCGGCCTCGTGGCCGCCCTGTCGCTGTCCGCCTGCGGAAGCGGGGACTCCGGCGACGACAAGAACCCGCTGTCCGGCGGCGGCGGGAACGGCACCGTCACCGTCGGCGGCGCGAACTTCCCCGAGAGCAACCTCCTCGGCGAGCTGTACGCGCAGGCGCTGGAGGCCAAGGGCGTCAAGGTCACCCGCAAGTTCAACATCGGCGCCCGCGAGATCTACTACGACCAGGTCGTCAAGGGCGGCATCAGCGTGATGCCCGAGTACAACGGCGCCCTGCTCACCACCTCGGTCGACAAGTCCAGCACCGCCGCCACGACCGACGAGATCAACGCCGCCCTCAAGGCCAAGCTGCCCGCCGGCGTCGAGATCCTGGACTCCGCGCAGGCCGAGGACAAGGACTCCGTCACCGTCAACCCGCAGACGGCCGCCAAGTACAAGCTGAAGTCCATCGCCGACCTCAAGCCGGTCGCCAAGGACCTGATCATCGCGGGGCCGTCGGAGTTCAAGACCCGCCAGCAGGGGCTCGTCGGCCTCAAGAAGACCTACGGCCTGGAGTTCAAGAAGTTCCAGCCGTTCGACGCCGGCGCCCAGGCCACCCTGGTGAAGCTGCTCACCGAGAACAAGGTCCAGGCCGCCGACCTGTTCACCACCGACCCGACGATCCAGCAGAACAAGCTCGTCGTGCTGGAGGACCCGGAGAACGTCTTCTCCGCCCAGAACGTCACGCCGCTGGTCAACAAGTCCGCGGTGGACGACAAGGCCAAGGCGGCGCTGAACGCCGTCTCCGCCAAGCTCACCACCCAGGACCTCCTCGACATGATGAAGCGCGTCGCCATCGACAAGGACGACCAGGAGAAGGTCGCCGAGGAGTGGCTGAAGAAGTCCGGCCTCGCCTGACCCGCCGCCACTGAACGACCGCGACACCGCCGAGCGGCCGGGCCCGCACATGGGCCCGGCCGTTCGCCGTCCACGCCGGCGGGTCAGTTCCGGAAGGCGAGCCGGGCGAGCACGGGATCGTGGTCGGACGGGTAGAGCCCGCCGGAGCGGTAGGGGTCGATCTCGGCCCACGCCGTCCTGATCCGGCCCCGCACCAGGATCCAGTCGATGCGCCTGCCGCCCGGCTCCGGCGGCTCCCAGTGGTTCTCGGTCCGGTACTGCGGCCCGTGCCGGTCCGCGGCCGTCCAGGTGTCGCGGAACGCGCCCGGCCCGGTGAGGATCGAGTACGCCGGGGACGCCCCGGCCGTGTCGTTGAAGTCGCCCGTGAGGACGACCGGCGCGCCCGCCTGGAAACCCCGGACGCGGTCGAGGATCAGCCGGGCGCTCTTCTCCCGCGAGCCCGCCGACATGTTGTCCAGATGCGTGTTGGCCTGGTAGAACACCGTGCCGGTGCGGCGGTCGCGGAACTTCGCCCACGTCACCATCCGGACGTACCGGTTGCCCCAGGTGGCCGAGCCGATCACCGACGGGGTGTCGGAGAGCCAGAAGTGGTCGAAGTCCAGCACCTCGAACCGCTCCTCGCGGTAGAAGATCGCCAGGAACTGGTCGCGGGTGCCGCCCTGGCTGCCGAGGCCGATCCAGCCGTACTCCGGCAGCGTCCGGAGGAGGTCGCGCACCTGGTACCAGCGCGCCTCCTGCACCCCCAGCAGATCCGGGTCGTGCTCCCGCAGCAGGCGCCTGACCAGCGGCAGCCGGGTCTTCCAGTCGCGGGGCGGCGGGTCGTTCACGCCGCGCAGGTTGTACGTCATCACCCGCAGCGACCCGTCGCCGGCCGCCCTGGGCTCGACCAGCACGAACCCGGAGACCAGCAGGACCGCAGCGGCCGCGACCGCCGGCCAGAACCATCGCCGGCGCAGGAGGCGCCCGGCCATCCCGCCGCCGTCACCATGACGCCGCCTCACCACGCAGCCACCGCCCGTCGTGCCGCACCCGCCGGTCCTGCCGCCGCTCCGAGCATAGATCGCGGCCTACGATTCGGACATGCTGCTCGAGCACCGAGGAAAGCGCCCCGTCGTTCCCGAGTCGGCGTACGTGGCCCCCTCAGCCGTCCTGTGCGGAGACGTCGTCCTGGGGGAGGGGGCCCGCATCCTGCACGGCGCGGTCCTCACCGCCGAGGACGGCACCGTGCGGACCGGCGCGAACGTCGTGGTCATGGAGAACGCGCTGGTCCGCGGCCGGGCCGGCCATCCGGCGGCCCTCGGCGACGCCGTGCTGGTCGGACCGCACGCGCACGTCAACGGCGCGACCGTCGAGGACGAGGTCTTCGTGGCGACCGGCGCGTCCCTCTTCCCGGGCTCGGTCGCCGGGACGCGCTCTGAACTGCGCATCAACAGCGTCCTGCACGTGAACTCGCGGCTGCGTCCGGACACGGTCGTCCCGATCGGTTGGGTGGCGGCCGGAGACCCCGCCGAACTCTTCTCCCCGGACCGGCACGACGACCTCTGGGAGAAGCAGCGCGCCCTGGACTTCCCTGGCACCGTCTACGGCGTCCCGCGCGGCTCCTCGATGCGCGACATCATGGCCCGCCAAGCGGACTTCTACGCCGCCCACCGCCACGACCGCCGACTCGACGACTGACCACCGCCGCCCCGGGCGGTGGTCAGGTCCAAGCGGGTGCTCAGACGTGGACGGGGAGGGAGACGAGGCCGCGGACGATCGAGCCGGTGCGATGGTGGCGCAGCTCGTCGGCCGGGACCGCGAGGGCGAGGTCGGGGAAGCGGTCCAGCAGGCCGCCGATGGCGATCTGGCCTTCCAGCCGGGCCAGCGGGGCGCCGAGGCAGAAGTGCGGCCCGTGGCCGAAGCCGACGTGGCCCTTGGGAGCGCGCGTCACGTCCAGCCGGTCGGGGGACTCGAACACCGCCGGGTCCCGGTCCGCGGCGCCGAGCGAGACGTGCACCCAGGCGCCCTTGGGGATCGGCGTCCCGGCGATCTCCATGTCCTCCAGGGCGATGCGCTGGCTCGCGCGCTCCACCGGGCCGTCGAACCGCAGCAGCTCCTCGACCGCGGCCGGCAGCAGCTCGGGCCGCGTCCGGAGCAGTTCGAGCTGGCCCGGGTTCCGGAGCAGGGCGAGCACCCCGTTGCCGATGAGGTTGACCGTGGTCTCGTGCCCGGCGATGAGCAGCAGCGCGACGGTCCCGAGCATCTCGGCCTCGGTGAGGGCGGACCCGCCGTCGCGGGCGGTGATCAGACCGCTGACCAGGTCGTCCTCGGGACGGGCCCGCCGCTCGGCGATGACCGCGAGCAGGTAGTCGTTGAACGCCCGGGCCGCCGCGCGGCGGCGCTCGCGGGCCTCGGCGGTCAGCGCGGGCACGGTCAGCACGGCCGTCCACTCGCGGAACCGGGCCCGGTCGGACGCCGGGACGCCGAGCAGTTCGCAGATGACCTGGATCGGCAGCGGGACGGCCAGCTCCTCGATCAGGTCGGCCCCGCCGCGGGCCGCGATGCCGTCCAGCAGCCCGTCGGCGATCTCCTGGACGCGGGGGCGCAGCCGCTCGACCCGCCGGCCGGTGAACGCCTTCGCCACCAGCCCGCGCATCCGGGTGTGGTCGGGCGGGTCCATGGCGAGCATCGTGCCGCCGAAGAACAGCTCGGCGTTCACGGGCACGGTGCTGTACGAGCTGTCCTTGGACAGGCGCGGATCGGTCAGGGCCGCCCGGCCGTGCTCGTGGTCGACCACGAGGAAGGCGGTGGCGCCGGGAGGGAAGTCGATCGGATGGACGGGCCCGGAGGCGCGCAGCTCGTCGTACACGGCGTACGGGTCCTCGCTGAACGCCCGGCTGAACAGCAGGTCCAGTGGCAGCATCAGATCACCCTTCCGACGCCGGCGAGAAAGCCCGGCCGCGACATGTCGGGCGTGGCCGGCTCGGCGTCCGGCCGCCAGTCGGCCACCTGGACCAGGCCGGGACCGACCAGCTCGGTGCCCTCGAAGAACGTCATGACCTCGTCGATCCCGCGCGGGACGATGTCGCCCGCTCCGGTCCTGCCGTACGCGCCCCGCACCTGCTCCTCGACCTGCGGGGGGACGTGGCCGCGGTGGCCGTGCGTGACGGCCAGGTGGCTGCCGGGGGCGAGCGGCGCGCGGAGCCTCGCCACGATGTCCGCCGGGCGCGCCTCGTCCGGGATGAAGTGCAGGATGGCCAGCAGCAGGAGCCCCACCGGCCGGTCGAAGTCGATCCGGGCCTTGACCTCGGGATCGTCCAGGATGCTCTCCGGGTCCCGTAAGTCGGCCTGGATGACCGTCGTCAGCGGGTTGTCGGCCAGCAGCGCCCGCGCGTGCGTGAGCACGATCGGGTCGTTGTCGACGTAGATGACGCTGGAACCGGGAGCGGCGCGCTGGGCCACCTGGTGCACGTTCTCCTGGGTCGGCAGCCCGGAGCCGATGTCGAGGAACTGCCGGATGCCGCGCTCGGCCATCATCGTCACGGCCCGCGACAGCAGCCTGCGGTTGGCGCGGGTGAACTCCAGCACGTTCGGCATCGCGGCCACCACCTGGTCGGCGGCCTCGCGGTCCGCGGCGAAGTTGTCCTTGCCGCCGAGGTAGTAGTCGTACATCCGGGCCACGCTGGGGGTATGGGGATCGATCACCCACTCCGGATGGTGCTCACCGCTCACGGACGGTCCTCCCTGTCCGGGTACCCGACCGCCCGAGTCTAGGGGCGAACCCCGGACGATGTTGATCAATTCGCCACACCCGGACGGCCGGCCCCGGCCGGTGCGGGCCATCATGTGAATCATGATGTTCGTCGCGGACCCCGAGCGGACAGGGGAGACCACGCTGCCGGACGGCCGGCTGCTCGGCTGGGCCGAGTGGGGCCCGGAGGACGGAACGCCCGTCCTGCTCTGCCCCGGAGCGGCCACGAGCAGGTGGCTCGGCTTCGGCGCGGGCGCCGTGCGTCCCCTCGGAGTACGCCTCGTCTCGGTGGACCGTCCAGGCCTCGGCGCCTCGTCGCCCTCACCCGGCAGGACGTTCGCCGACTTCGCGACCGACGTGAGCGCCTTCTTCGCGCTGCGCGGCCTGGAACGTCCCGCCGTGGTGGGGAACTCGCAAGGCGCACCGTTCGCGCTGGCCTGCGCCGTCGCGGGCCTCGCGTCCTCCGTGGCCGTCGTCTCCGGCGCGGACGAGGTCGCCGCCCCCGAGTTCGCGACCGCGCTGCCGGACGAGCTGCGCGGACTCGTCGACCGGGTGGCCGCCGACCCGCGCGGCGCCGAGGAGTTCTTCCGCGGATTCGGCGCCGACGCTATGTGGACGATGGTGATGAACGGGAGCCCCGAGTCGGACCTGCGCGTGTACGGCGAACCGGCATTCGCCGCCGCTTACCGGCGCGCCCTGGACGAGGCTTTCGCGCAGGGCCCGGACGGCTACGCCCGCGACACCGTCCTCGCCATGGGCCGCTGGCCCTTCGACCTCGCCGCCATCGGCGTCCCCGTCGACCTCTGGTACGGAGAGCAGGACACCACCCATTCACCGGACAACGGCGCCACGCTCGCGACACGGATCCCCCACGCACGGCGCCACGTCGTAGAGGGGATCGGCGGCGCCGTTCTCTGGACGCACGCCGACCGCGTCCTTCGCACGTTGACCGCTCCCCGCCCCTAGAACCGGAGGAACCCGCATGCCCGGCACTACGACACGGGCGGTCCGAGACGGATTGGTGTGCGGGTCGCGTATCGCGGACGGATCGTCCAGGAGGCGGGCGGTTCCGCGACGATGCGTTCAGGCGCGATTGCGCACGGCGCGGAACCCGGCACCATGACACCCGTGAACGAGAATGATCTTTTCAACCTGGACGGCCGCCGGTTCGCGATGGTCAGCTCGACCGCGAGCCGGGTGGACCCCGCCGCGCCCACACGGTTCGCCTACACGGAGGCCGACGGCGTGGTGTGGGGCAGCTACGAAGGCGACACCGTGGTCCACGGCCGGTTCGTGGGGGCCCGGCGCGGGGCCGAGGTCCGGCTGAACTACGTGCATCTGACCAAGCGGGACGCGGATCCGGTCGCCGGGTCCAGCACGAACCGGATCGAACTCCTCCAGGACGGCCGGATCCGGCTGGTGGAGGAGTTCCGGTTCGAGGGGGACGACACGCCCCAGGTCAGCGTCTGCGAGGAGATCATTCGGGGAGGTCTTTGAGGTCGGCCCGCCCCGCGCCCGCGCGGATGAAGCGCATCCGTCCCATGGTGACCGGGGCGGGGCCGGGCTCCGCCTCGGCCTTCGCCGGAGCGGAGTCGGACGTCAGCACGAACGGGCGGCGGATCACCTCGTCGAGGATGAGCACCGTCTCGGTCGCCTTCACCGCCGGGATGCCGGCGAGGCGCTCGGAGACGAGTCGGTGCACGGCCGCCACGTCGGTGGCCCGGACCTGGATCATCGCGTCGTGCTGGCCGGTGGTGATCGCGCAGTACTCGACCTCGGGCATCAGCGCGAGCTGGGCGCGGAACTGCGGCCACATCTGCTGCCGGACGGTGACGAAGATCAGCGCGCAGATGCCGAGGCCGGTGCGGACGGGGTCGACCTGCACGGTGAACCGGCTGATCACGCCGCTGGTGCGGAGCGCCTCGAAGCGCATGTAGGCGTTGGCCCGGGAGATCCCGACCTGCTGGGCGAGGGCCGCGATGGAGATCCGGCCGTCCTGGCGCAGGACCTCCAGCATCTTGAGGTTGATCGAGTCCAGCTCGGCGCGGATCTGTCCAGGTTCGGGCCCCCTATTGGGTGGTCCTTGGGACGCTCTGGCCATGAATTCGTTTCCTTCTTCGGCTTCGTCTTGACTTTCGCTGGCTGCATAGACGTTCAGCCGGAAGTCTCGCACTATCGGACATCGTCGTCCAGACGCAGAGAACTGACCTGACGGACCCCCGGAGGCCGCGATGCCGATCACGAGTGGAACCACACGGCGGGCGGCGTTGTCCGTCCTCGTGGCCGCAGCACTCAGCCTGACCGCCTGCTCGGGCGGGGACGAGGCGTCCTCGTCCGGGGGCGGCAAGGCCCTGGTCATCGACACCTCGTTCAACCTCAAGACCGTGGACCCGGGCCGGATGTACGAGCAGACCGGCCTGCTCATCGACCGGGCCCTCTACGACACCCTGCTGAGCTTCAAGGGCTCCGACGTCAGCAAGCCGGTGCCGGCGCTGGCGGAGTCGTACGAGCTGTCCAAGGACGGCAAGAAGCTCACCCTCAAGCTGCGCCAGGACGCCGTCTTCTCCGACGGCAGCCCCGTCACCGCCGACGACGTGGTGTTCTCGCTCGACCGGGTCCGCGACCTCAAGGGCAACCCGTCGTTCCTGCTCGATGGCGTGAAGGTCGAGAAGACCGACGACAAGACCATCACCCTGGTGTCGGCCAAGCCCAACCCGTCGCTGCCGTTCATCCTGCCGAACCCGGCGCTCGGCATCGTCAACTCCAAGGTCGTCAAGGCCAACGGCGGTGCCGCCGGCCCCGACGACAAGGCGGAGAAGTACCTGAACGGCCAGTCGGCCGGATCCGGCCCGTACATGCTGGAGTCCTTCAACGCGGCCACGCAGGTCGTGCTCAAGGCCAACCCCAAGTACTGGGGCGCCACCAAGCCCGTCTACAAGCGGGTCGTGGTGCGCAACGTCCAGTCGCAGACCCAGAAGCTGAACGTGCAGCGCGGGGACAGCCAGATCGCGGTGGACCTGACGGCCGACCAGGCCCAGGGCATCGGCGGCGGCAACCAGATCGTCAAGGGCGCGTCCGCCAACGTGTTCTTCCTGCTGACCAACCGGAACCCGGCCGTCAGCAAGACCACGTCCAACCCCCGGTTCGCAGAGGCCGTCCGCAAGGGCGTCGACTACGCGGGGCTGCTGGAGCTCGCAGGCGAGGGCTCGGTGCAGGCGGCCGGCATCGTGCCGTCCATGATCAACGGCTCGCTGCCGGCGGAGCAGGCGCCCAAGCGCGACGTCGCCGGCGCCAAGGCGGCGCTCGCCGCCGGCGGGATCACGAACCCCAGGGTCAAGCTGGAGTACCCCAGCGACTTCACGCTCAACGGCCTGTCCTTCCAGCCGCTGGCCGAGCGCGTCCAGGCCAACCTGAAGGAGGTCGGCATCACCGTCGACCTCGCCCCCGCGCCGATCGCGACCGCGCTGGAGAGCTACCGCGACGGCAAGGAGGAGATGGGCCTGTGGTGGTGGAGCCCGGACTACCCGGACGCCAGCAACTACCTCGCCTTCCTGCCCGGCGGCCTGATCGGCGAGCGCGCGGGCTGGAAGAAGGGCGCGGACAAGGCCCTGGAGGACGCGGGAGCCAAGGCCGCGACCACCATCGGCGATGACCGGTTCGCCCAGTACCACCAGATCCAGACCGAGCTCAACGCGCGCGGCCCGATCGTGCCGCTGATGCAGCCGAGCCAGCGCCTGGTCACCGCCGGATCGCTGACCGGCCTGGCGGTCAACCCCGTGTGGACCTTCGAGATCGCGGCGCTCGGCAGCAAATGAAGTCCCCACACCCGTCGGACGAGCGGACGCTCAAGGGCCGCCGGCCACCCGGCGCCCGGTGGTGGTCGCGGCATCCGCTGATGCGGTTCCTGACCCGGCGGCTGGCGGTCTCCGTACTGCTGGCCGTCGGGGTCACCCTCGTCACCTTCATCCTGACCAACATGGTGCCCGGTGACCCGGCCACCGCGAACCTCGGCCAGCAGGCGCTCGGCAACCCGGCGATCGTCCAGCAGTTCCGGGAGCAGCACGGCCTCGACAAGCCGCTGCCCGTGCAGTACGCGACCTACATGGGCAACCTGGTCCGCGGGGACCTGGGCGAGTCGCAGCAGAGCCACCGGCCGGTCGCCGACGACCTGCGGGAGTTCGTCCCCGCGACGTTCGAGCTGGCCGGCACGGCGCTGCTGGTGTCGCTGCTGGTGGGCGTCGCGTTCGGCGTGATCGCGGCGCTGCGCCGGGACCGGTTCGTCGACCAGTTCCTGCGGGTGACCAGCCTGGCCGGCGTCTCGGTGCCGACGTTCTGGCTGGCGCTGCTGGCCTTCTACCTCTTCTTCTACAAGTTCGGGCTGGCGCCGGGCTCCGGCAGGCTCTCCCCGGCCATGGCGCCTCCGCCGCACGCCACCGGCCTCTACACGGTGGACGCGGCGCTCGCCGGCCAGTGGGACGTCTTCGCCAGCGCCGTCGGCCATCTCGTGCTGCCCGCGCTCGTGCTCGCCACGTACACGATCGGCCTGCTCACCAGGTTCACGCGGTCGGCCGTCCTGGAGGTGCTCGGCCAGGACTACGTGCGGGCCGCCCGGGCCAAGGGCCTGCCCGGCCGCGCCGTCCTCTTCCGGTACACGCTGCGCGCCGCGCTGGTGCCGGTCATCACGGTGGCGGGGCTGGCCTTCGGCAGCCTGCTGTCCGGCACCGTGCTCGTCGAGGCGATCTACGCCTGGCCCGGCGTCGGCGAGTACGCGTACAAGAGCGCGACCACGCTCGACCTGCCCGCGGTCATGGGCGTCGGACTCGTGGTGGGCGTGATCTACGTGGTGGTCAACCTGGTGGTGGACATGCTGTACGGCGTCATCGACCCAAGAGTGAGGCACACGTGAGCCGCAGGGTGCCGGAGGCATGGCGCAAGCCGCTCGCCGTCGTCGGCCTCGCCATCGCGGCGGCATGGCTGGTCGTGGTGCTCGCCGCGCCGCTGCTCGCGCCGCACGACCCGCTGAGCCAGGCCTTCCCGCGGCTCCAGGCGCCGAGCGGGGCGCACTGGTTCGGCACCGACGAACTCGGCCGCGACGTCCTCAGCCGGGTGCTGTACGGCGCGCGCCTGTCCATCCCGCTCACCATGCTGCTGGTCGTGATGTCCGTCGTCATCGGCGGGCTCCTGGGGGCCTGCGCGGGCTACTTCGGCCGCTGGCTGGACGAGACGATCATGCGGGTGGCGGACCTGGTGTTCGCGTTCCCGACCGTCATCCTCGCAATGGCCGTGGCCGCCTCGCTCGGCGCCAGCCTCCGCAACGCGGTGCTCGCCGTGCTCGTCGTCTCCTGGCCCGCCTACGCCCGGGTCACCCGCGGCCTGGTGCTCGGCATCCGGTCCCGCGAATTCGTGATCAGCGGGCGGCTCCTCGGGTTCTCCGCGTGGCGCTCGCTGCGCACCGACGTGCTCCCGAACGTGACCGGCCCGGTCCTGGTGCTGGCCACCCTCGACATCGGCACCCAGCTCCTGCTGCTGTCGGGACTGTCGTTCCTGGGCCTCGGCGCCAAGCCGCCCACCGCCGAATGGGGCTCCATGGTGGCGTCGGCCACGCACGTGTTCGACAAGTGGTGGGTCGGCGTGTTCCCCGGCCTGGCCATCCTGACGGTGGTGCTGGCCTTCAACTTCCTCGGCGACACGATGCGCGACGCGCTCGACCCGCGGACCGCACGGGCGATCAAGGAGCGGGCGCTGTGACCGTGCCGAACACCGGGCCGGAAAGCGGGCCGGACACCGTGCTGAACATCGAGCGGCTCACCGTCGAGCTGGGCGGGCGCCAGATCATCCAGGGGATCGACCTGGCGCTGGAACCGGGCCGGATCCACGGGCTGGCGGGCGAGAGCGGCTCCGGCAAGACCATGACCGGGCTGGGCGTCATGGGGCTGCTCCCGCACGGTGCGCGCACCGGCGGGCGGATCCTCTTCGACGGGACCGATCTGCTGACCCTCCCGCCCAAGAGGATGAACGCGCTGCGCGGCAGCGAGATCGGCATGGTCTTCCAGGACCAGTCGACGAGCCTGCACCCCATGCTCTCGGTCGGCCGCCAGCTCACCGACCACATGCGCCACCACCTGGACCTGGACAAGGCCGAGGCGCGCCGCCGCGCGGCCGAACTGCTGGCCAGGGTGCGCATCCCGGATCCCGGCGGCGCGCTCCGGAGATACCCCCACCAGTTCTCCGGCGGGATGCGGCAGCGCATCGCGATCGCGATCGCGCTGGCCTGCGACCCGAAGGTCCTGATCGCGGACGAGCCGACCACCGCGCTCGACGTGACCGTCCAGGCCGGGGTGCTGCGCCTGCTGCGCGGCCTGTGCGACGAGCTCGGGCTCGCCGTCCTGCTGGTCACCCACGACCTCGGCGTCATGTCCGCGGTGGCCGACACGATCAGCGTGATGCGGGCGGGCCTCCTGGTCGAGACCGGCCCGCGCGCGCAGGTCATGTGCGAGCCCGCCGACCAGTACACCCGAACGCTGCTGGACGCGCTGCCGGAGCGGAGCACCTCATGAAACTGCTGGACGGCGCCGAGCCGGCGCCCGCCACACCGCTGCTGTCCGTTGAGAACCTGGTGGTCGACCACCGCAGCCCGGACCGGCCCCCGGTGCGGGCGGTGGCGGGTGTCGACCTGTCCGTCGCGCCCGGAGAGGTCGTCGGCCTGGTGGGCGAGTCGGGCTGCGGAAAGTCGACGCTGGCCCGCGCCATCTGCGGCATCATCCGCCCGTCCGGCGGCTCCATCGGGTTCGAGGGCCGCCCGGTCACGCCGCTCGGCCTGCGCCGCCGCGATCCCGCGCTGACCCGGATCCAGATGGTGTTCCAGGACCCGTTCGCCTCGCTGAACCCGCGCCGCCGGATCGGCGGCCAGATCGCCGACGGCCGGCGCGGCGGCCCGGACCCGGGCGAGCTGCTGGAGCGGGTCGGGCTGTCGGCCGACATGGCCGGCCGCTACCCGCACGAGTTCTCCGGCGGGCAGCGGCAGCGCATCGCCATCGCCCGCGCGCTGGCCGCCCAGCCGTCCCTGCTGATCGGCGACGAGCCGATCTCCGCGCTGGACGCCTCCGCCCAGGCGCAGGTCGCGGGGCTGATGCGGTCGCTGACCGTGGAGTCGGGAGCGGGGCTGCTGTTCATCAGCCACGACCTGTCGGTCGTCCGGATGATCGCGGACCGGATCGCGGTCATGTACCTGGGCAGGATCGTCGAGATCGGCCGCACCGCCGAGGTCTGGGCCGACCCGCGGCACCCCTACACCCGGGCCCTGCTCGCCGCGGTCCCCGCGCCGGACGGGGCGGGCACGCTGCCCGCCGAGCTGCCCGGGGACGTGCCGGACCCGGCGGCGCCGCCGTCCGGCTGCCGGTTCCACCCGCGGTGCCCCCACGCCATGGAGATCTGCTCGCGACGGGAGCCGGTGCAGGAACGCGGGGTCGCCTGCTGGCTCTACGATTCGGCGCCGGAATGAGCGACGACCGGCTGGAGCGGGTGCGGGCCCGCATGGTCGAGCACGGGGTGGACGTCCTCGTCCTGCGCCCCTCTTCGAACCTGCGGTACCTCGCCCGCTCGGTACGGCACGGCTTCCTCGTCATCACGCCGGACGGCCCGCCCGCGCACGTCCCCGATGCCTCGCCCCTCATCCCGGCGGGCTCGCGGGTCGCCGTCGACCCCCAGATGCTCGCGCACGAACTGCTGTCCATCCAGGAGCGGCTCGGCCCGCAGACCCTGTTCGCCTCGGCCGAGCCGCTCCTCGCGGCGCTCCGGATGCGCAAGTCCGGCGCCGAGATCGCGGCGCTGGAACGCGCGGCCGTCGCCGCCGACCGGGCCGTGGCGTCGGCCGCCGAACTGAGCTGGTCCGGCGCCACCGAACGGGAGATGGCGCGGCTGCTGCGGCGGCTGCTGCTGGAGGCCGGCCACGACGAGGTCACGCTCGTCACCGTCGCGGCGGGGGAGCACTCCGCCGACCCCTACCACCGGCCCACCGAACGGACGATCAACCCGGGCGACGCGGTCCTGGTCAACATCGGCGGACGGTACGAGGACTACTGCTCCGACATCGCCCGGATGTTCGTCGTGGCCGAGCCGCCCGAGGACTTCGAGGCCATGTACTCCGTCGTCCTCGCCGTCCACGGCGCCGCCTGCGAGGCGGTGCGCCCGGGGGTCACCGCCGCCGAGATCGACGAGGTCTGCCGCGACGCCATCGCGGCCAGCGGGTACGGGTCGTTCTTCGCCCACCGGACGGGCCACGGGGTCGGCCTCGACCAGTTCGAACCGCCCTACCTGTCGCCGGGGGACCGGACCGTCATCGAGCCCGGCATGACCATGTCCATCCAGCCCGCCATCTACCTTCCGGGACTGTACGGCGCGCGGATCGAGGACGTCGTCGTCTGCACCGACGTCGGAGCCCGCCGCCTGAACCAGAGCCCCCGCCTGCTCATCGTCACCGACCGCTGAACGAGCGCCCCGGGCTCGGCGACCTGGCGTTCGAGCTTTTCCGCAGGGGACGGGGCGGGGTGGGGGCGGCGGTATCCGATGATCCGCCGCACGGGCGGGGGAGCGGCGCGAAAACGGCTTCGTCCGCGTGAAGATCAAGAAGCCGGTGACGGTACGGGTGGTCTCGAAGCACCCGGCGGCGCTAGGTCGGACGGCCGTCGGCGAAGTGTGTCAGCAGCATCTCGACCAGGGCGGTGACGTCCGCGTCCGCCATCGGCTCGCCGGTCATGCCCATCCGGTGCAGCAGGGTTCCGACGGCGACGTCGATGAAGAGCAGGATCCGGTCCTCCGGCTCGCCGAGCGCGTCCTGGAGCGCGGTCCTGTAGGGGGCCTGGAGCCGCGAGGACAGGACCTCGCGCAGGTCCGGGTCGCTGACGGCGTCGCTGAACACGCCCGCGAACGCGTCCCCCACGCCCGGCTCGGCGATCTTCGCCGCGATCCAGCGGACGGCCGAGGACATGAGCTCGGCCCGCCCGGTGCCCTCCAGCGGCACCGGGCCGAACGCGTCGAGCAGGCAGTCGACGATCAGCGCGCCCTTCGACGGCCAGCGACGGTAGATCGTCGTCTTGGCGACGCCGGCCGCGGCGGCGATGCGGTCGACGGTGGCGCGCGCGTAGCCGAGCTCCCGCACCGTGGTCAGCGTCGCGGCGAACACCACCGCGTTGACGCCGGAGCGCGGGCGGCCCGGTGGCCGGGCGGAAGCGGTCGCTGGTGGCACCCCCAGACGATACCCGTCGCGCCCCGGCGCCGATCAGCGGTTCAGCGCTCCCGCGTGCCGGGCGGATTCGATGCGGGGCGCAACCGGTGGCGCAGGAAGGCGAGGATCTCGCGACGTGCGGGCCGGGCGTCCGGGATCAGGCCGGGCATGCTGAGGAACCCGTGGATGGCCCCGGGGTAGCAGGCCACGCGGGCGTCCGTGCCGTCCGCGCGGAGCCGTTCGACGTAGCGGCGGCCGTGGTCGTCCCCGGGATCCAGCGCGCCGGTGACGACCAGCGCGGGCGGCAGGTCGGCGAGATCGTCGAACTTCACCGGGGACACCGTGCGCGGGTCGAGGGTCGGCGGGACGCTCAGCCTGCGGGCCGTGCGCCATTCGGACACCGACAGCCCGGGGTTCCCGGAGTTCGCGGCGACCGACGGGTAGTCGGCCATGGTGTCGGTCCAGTCCGTGCTCGGGTAGCAGAGCACCTGGGCGTGCAGGGGCGGGCCGTTCTTGCGGGCGCGCAGCGCGACCAGCGCGGCGAGGGTGCCGCCGGAGCTCTCGCCGAGGACCGCGACGGCCGCGGGGTCGATGCCCCAGCCGAAGGGGTCGTCGACGAGGGCGGCGAGCGCGTCGTAGGCGTCGTCGAGGGGCGCCGGCAGAGGGTGCTCCGGGGCGAGGCGGTACTCCACCGACACCACCACCGCCGGGCAGCGGGCCGCGAGGCGGCTGTTGAGCCAGTCGTTCTGCGCCGGGGTGCCCACGATGAAGCCGCCGCCGTGGAGCGAGAGGATCAGCGGCAGCCCCGGGCCGGCGTCCTTGGGGCGGTGCACTCGCAGCCTCAGGCGGCGGCCCGGCAGGTCGATGGTGCGCTCCTCGATGCGGGCGCCCCGGTCGGGCAGGCCGGTGATGATCCGTACCGCGCGGGACGCCCGCAGCCGGTTGACCTTCGCGCGCGCGGCGATCACCTGTTCGTCGGTGAGCGCCTCCCAGTCCACCTTGTCCCTGAGGACGATGCGGGCGCGCAGTGGAGCCTTGGCCGTCATGATGACCTCCTCATATTTACGATACCAATAGTAGCGTAATAGGGATGGCCGGTCCGCGCGGGGTGTCCCGGGTTGCGATGGCGCAGGTCGTATGTAAATGTTTACTGCATGTCGGTGAGCAAGGCTTCCCTCCTGGCCGCCGCGGCGGAGGAGTTCGCCCAGTACGGCCTTCGGGGCGCGCGCGTCCAGGCGATCGTCAAGCGGGCCGGTGTCAACGAGCGGATGATCTATCACCACTTCGGCAGCAAGGAGGGCCTGTACAGGGCCGTCCTCGAGGACCAGATGGCCGCGCTGCACGACGCGTGGCACCCGGCTCTGGAGAAGGCGCGGGCCCTCGCGCCCTACGAGGGCGTGACCGCGGCGCTCGGCGCGCTTGCCGAAGCCCTCTCGGGGCGTCCCGTCCTGATCGGTCTGTGGCTTCACGAGTCCCTGGGCGGGTGGAAGACCCTCCCGCTGCCCTCGGCCGACACGCTTCCGGCGGAGCTGCGCGAGCTGTACGAACGCGGCCAGCATGAGGGGGTCTTCCGCGGCGACCGGCCGTTCGAGATCGCTTGGGGCATCGCGATGAGCGCCCTCATCGGGGGCGTGGTGCTGGCGCGGCGCGGAGACGCTCTGGCGGCGGAAAGAGGCATCGACTTCACCGCGGCCGAGACGCGCCGGCTGGTGCTGGAGCAGTTGCTGGACGGCATGACCGGCTCCAGGCGATCCCTGGAGGAGTAGCGAGTCCGCCGCTCGGAGAGCGCCCGCTCTTCGCGCGACCTGCGCAGTAAATATTTACTGAAATGGAGGGCCCAGTCCCATGACCGTGTCCGCGAAAGCGGTCGAGGAGCCGGGCGGCGGGCGCCTGCCCGCCCGGCTCGTCCTGCTCATGATCACGATCGCGCTGGGGTCGATCATGATGCAGCTCGACGCGACGATGACCAACATCGCCTACGACACGCTGCTCAAGCAGTTCGACAGCTCGTTGCTCACCATCCAGTGGATCACCACCGGGTACCTGCTCGCGATGGCCGCGGTCATGGCCCTGTCCGGGTGGGCCCTGGAACGGTTCGGCGCCCGGAAGATGTGGATCACCTGCATCTCGCTGTTCCTGGTCGGGTCCGTCCTGTGCGGCACCGCCTGGGACGTCTACAGCCTCATCGGGTTCCGGGTGGTCCAGGGGCTCGGCGGCGGCATGGTGCTCCCGCTCGGCATGGCGATCCTCGCCCAGGAGGCCGGGCCCGCCCGGCTCGGACGGGTCATGGGGGTGATGGGCGTCCCCTCCGCGCTCGGGCCGGTGCTCGGGCCGGTGCTGGGCGGCGTCATCGTCGACGACTGGGACTGGCGCTGGATCTTCTTCATCAACGTCCCGGTGTGCATCGCCGCCATGGTGATGGCCTGGCGCGTCATGCCCACGCGGACGTCGCCGGGCGCCGGGCGGCTCGACGTGCTCGGCCTCCTGCTGCTCTCGCCCGCCTGCGCCGTGGTCGTCTTCGGGCTCACCGAGGCCAGCAGGTACAGGTCGTTCGCCGACCGGCACGTCGTCCTTCCGCTGGCCGTGGGGGCGGTGCTCCTGGCGGCGTTCTGCCTGCACGCCCTGCGTGCCCGCGATCCGATCCTCGATCTGCGGCTGCTGAAGGTCCGCAGCTTCATGTCGTCCTCCGCCGTGCTGTTCTTCGCCAGCGTGGCCCTGTTCGGCGCGGTGGGCGTGCTTCCGCTGTACTCCCAGCAGGTCCGCGGCCACAGCGCCCTGGAGGCCGGCCTGCTGCTGGTCCCGCAGGGCGTCGGGATGGCCGCCTCGCTGATCGCGGTGGGCAAGCTCGCCGACCGGGTCGCCGCCCGCGTCCTGGTCATCGGCGGCCTGGTGCTGACGGGTGCGGGCGCCCTGGTCTTCACCCGGCTCGGCGCCGAGAGCAGCGAGGTCCTGCTGAGCGCGGCGCTCCTGGTCAACGGCTGCGGCATGGGCGCGGTGATGGTGCCGGCGATGGCGGCCGCCATCCGCGACGTCCCCGGGCCGGCGATCCCGCGGGCCAGCGCGGCGAACAGGATCATCATGCAGATCGGTTCGTCGTTCGGGGCCGCGGTCCTGCTCATCGTCGCGCAGGGACGCCTCGAGGAGCTGATCGCGTCGAAGCACGTCACCCCCGACGGGCTCGCGGGCGCCTACGGCCGCACCTTCTGGTGGGTACTCGGCTTCGTCGCCGTCTCGATCCTGCTCGCGCTCCTCATCCCCGCCCGGGCGTCCCAGTCCGAGCCGGCACGGCCGCGATCCGAGCAGGCCGGATCACCGCGCGTCGAGGATGTCCCGGACGTCTAGGTTGTGAGAATGGAGACGGCTGCTCTGGACGGGCTGGACCGGGCGATCGTCCACGCGCTGCACGTGGACGGGCGTGCGAGCTTCAGCCGGATCGCGGCCGTGCTGGAGGTGTCGGACCAGACGGTGGCGCGGCGCTACCGCAGGCTGCGCACGACCGGCGCGCTGCGCGTGGTGGGCCGGCCGGTGGCGCAGCGGATGGGCTGGGTGGAGTGGGTGCTGCGCATCCAGGCCCTGCCCGAGGCGGCCAACGCGATCGCGGACGCGCTGGCACGCAGGGACGACACGTTGTGGGTCAGCCTGACCTCGGGCGGCACGCAGATCGTCTGCGTCGTGCAGGCGCGGGACCGGCGGCGCCGCGACGCGCTGCTGCTCGGGCAGCTCCCGCGGACGCCGCAGGTGACCGGGATCAGCGCGCACTGCGTGCTGCGGGTGTTCGCCGGAGGCCCGACCGGGTGGCACGGCCGGACCGACGCGCTCACGCCCGCGCAGGTCGCCGAGCTGGCCCCCGACCTCGACGATCGCCAAGGCGAGGCCGTCGTCCTGACCGAGGAGGACGAGCAGTTGCTGAGCGTGCTCCTCCAGGACGGGCGGGCGGGCTACACGGACCTGGCCAAGGTGATCGGCGCCTCGGAGATGACCGCCCGGCGCAGGCTGGACCACCTGCGCCGGACCGGGGCGGTCTTCTTCGACGTGGACATCGACCCGCTGCTGCTGGGCTACGACACGGTGGCCATGCTGTGGCTCACCGTCGAGCCGTCCGCGCTGCGGCGGACCGCCGACGCGCTGGCCGCGCATCCCGAGGCCGCCTTCGTGGCGGCGACCACGGGGCCGACGAACCTGCTGGTGTTCGCCGCCTGCCGCGACGTGTCGGCGCTGTACGACTACCTGGAGGCGGGGATCGGCGCGCTCCCGGGCGTCCGCCAGGTGGAGAGCGCGCCGATCATCCGCAGCAGCAAGAGGATCGGGGCGGCCATGGGAAGTGATGGACCCCGGACCGACGGCCGTAGCGGCCTCGCCCCGGTGAGCCGCCGCGGATGAAGGCGGTCCCCGCCTCCTGGACGCGGTCGGCCAGGCGCCGAGAGCCGCGGTGCCGTCCCGAAGCAGAGCCCGCGTAAGGCGCCTGCGGTCGCCATCAACGCACCTGCTGGAATGCGAGCGCCGCGCCCCGCGCCTGGGCCGCGCCGACGAAGAAGCCTCCACCCGGCAGGTCCCGCGCGACGAAGCCGTTGCCCTCCACGAGCGTCCGCGCGGCGCCGAGGTCGCCGACCGCCACCGTCTGGGCCGCCATGTACGGCAGGGCGGGGACGTCCTCACCGGGCAGCACCTCGCCGAAGGCGGAGACCGTGACGATCTCCACCCGCCCCAGCGCCAGCCGCAGCACCCGGCTCGGCCCCTCGGCGGCCGCGGGCACGTCCAGGATGCGCGCGTAGCGGTCCGCGGTGGCGGCCAGCTCGCCGTCGTCGACCACCAGCAGGACGCTCTCCAGATGCGTCGCGCCGTTGGCGTGCTCCAGGTACCGGGGCTGGTGGATCAGCTCCGGCGTCAGGTGCCGGGCCGCGTGGACCAGGCCCTCGGGGGTGAGCGACCGCTCCAGGTGGACGGCCTGGAACCGGGCGGTGGCGGTGCCGCCGGGGGTCTCCACATCGCGCTGGAGCGGCAGCACTCCCGAGGAGGACAGGCCCGCCCGGCGCAGCCGCTCCTCGGCCGCCTCCGCGTCCACGCAGCCGAACGAGTAGCCGTGCAGGCCCTCGTACTCGGCGATCAAGGGGCGGATGTTCCACGGGTCGACGCTTCCGTCGCCGAAGAGGCCGAGCAGTTCGAGGTAGTTCTGTCCGAACAGGGCGCAGCGGTTGCCGGCGCCCATGGGCCTGCGCTCGCCGCCGGGCCGGTCGGAGCCCATGTGCATCGACAGCGGGCTCAGGGTGAAGCCCAGGGCTTCGTAGGCCGCGGCGGTGGCGTCCATGTCGGTGGTGTAGAGGACGGAGTGGTCGATCCGGTCGATGTCGGTCATGTGCCAAGCGTCCGCGCCGCCCCCTCGCCGCCCCAGCCGCCCGTCGGAAACCGAGGATTTCCGACGCCCGGGCCCCTGCCGGTGGGGGAACGGCACGCCGCGGCCGTGCACCCGGCGGCGGGGGGAGGCGGGGTGGCGGCCGGTCATGCGAAGCCGAGCGCGACTCCTCCGTCCACGACGAGCTCGATCCCGGTGACGTACTTCGACCGGTCGCCTGCGAGGAACAAGGCCGCCTCCGCCACGTCCCACGGCGTGCCCATGTGACCCATCGGCACCTGGGCGTCCCGCTTCGCCCACATGGCCTCGATGTCGGGGCTGTCGTAGGCGTCGGCGAGCATCGCCGTGGCCACCATCGGCGTCTTCATGAGGCCGGGGAGCACCGCGTTCACCCGGACCCGCCGCCGGGCCCACTCGCGCGCGGTCATCCGCGTCAGGTGGTTGAGCCCGGCCTTGCTCGCGTAGTAGCTCGCGTACGGCACGCCGCTCCAGCGGATCCCGGTGACCGAGGAGATGTTGACGATGGAGCCGCCGCCCTGCTCGACCATGTGCGGGATGACGTGCTTCATCGTGAGGAAGGCCCCCTTGAGGTTGACCGCGAGGACCCGGTCCCAGTCGGCCTCGTCGAGGTCGGTGACGCCGCCCACCGCTCCGATGCCGACGTTGTTGTCGAGCACGTCGAGGTGCCCGTGCGCGTCTACGACGGCGCCGACGACGGCGCGGACCTGCGCCTCTTCGGTGACGTCGAGCTCGACCGCCTCCGCGGCCCCGCCCTCCTCCCGGATCAGGCGGACGGTCTCGCGCGCCGACGCGAGGTCGATGTCGGCGCAGACCACGGTCGCGCCCTCGCGTGCGAACGTCAGCGCGGTCGCGCGGCCGTTGCCCATCCCCTCGCCGACGCAGCCGGCGCCGACGACCAGCGCGACCTTGCCCGCCAGTTCGTCCCTGCCCGCCAGTTCGTCCCTGCCCGCCAGTTCGCCCCTGCCCGCCGGTTCGCTTCCGGTGGTTCTCGGTTCCGTCATGATGCTCCTCAGATCCTTGTTCGTGTGCCGGCCCAGAACCCCTCGCGGATCTCCCGCTTGAGGACCTTGCCGTTGCCGCTGCGCGGGAGCCGCTCCATGAAGACGACCTTCTTGGGCGTCCGGACCGGGCCGAGCCGCTCGCGGCACCGGGCGATCAGTTCGGCCTCCCCGACGTCGTGTCCGGCCTTGAGCTCGACCACGGCCGTCACGGCCTCGCCCCAGTCCGGGTCGGGAGAGCCGACCACGGCGCAGTCGCGCACCGCGGGGTGGCTCCAGATCACCTGCTCGACCTCGCTCGGGTGGACGTTGAAGCCGCCCGAGATGATGAGGTCCTTCTTGCGGTCGGTGATGTGGAGGTAGCCCTCGGCGTCGCGGTGCCCGAGGTCGCCGGTGTGCAGCCAGCCGTCGACGATCGTCTCCGCGGTGCGCTCGGGGTCCTTGTAGTAGCCCTTCATCACCAGGTCGCCCCGGACGCAGATCTCGCCCGTGCGGCCCTGCGGCACCTCCGTCCCGTCCTCGTCGAGGATCGCCACCGTGGCCAGCGGGTAGGGGCGGCCGCACGAGCGCAGCCTCTCCTCGGACGCCGTCTCGCCGCCGGCCAGGTGCTCGTCGGGCCGGAGGAACGAGATCGCCGCGATGGCCTCCGTCTGGCCGTAGCCGCCCAGGAAGACGGGACCGAGCCGCTCGATGCCGGCGCGCAGCCTGTCGGTCGACATCGGCGCCGCGCCGTACACCAGGTAGCGGAGGGACGAGGTGTCCGCCGCCCGGTGCTCCAGCGTCTCCAGCAGGCGGTACACCGCCGTCGGCGGGAGGAACAGCTCCGTGACCGCGTGCCGTTCGACGGCGTCGAGGACGGCGTCCGGCGTCGCGCGCGGGACGATGACCACCGTGCCGCCGCGCGCGGTCGTCTGCAGGCTGAAGAGCCCGGCCGTGTGCGTCATCGGGGCGGCGGCGAGGTTGACGACGGGCGCCCCCGCCGGATAGGTCAGCGCCATCATCTGGTGGGCGACCATCACCGACAGGGAGCGGTGGGTGTTCATCACGCCCTTCGGCTCGCCGGTCGTCCCGCCGGTCGGCGACACGGCGACCACGTCGTCCATGGCGAAGCGGACGGGCGGCGGCGTGTCCGGCCGGCCGGCGGTCCAGTCCTCCAACGCGAGGTCGCCGGTACCGGCCGCGAGGGCCACGTAGAGGCCGACTCCCGGCGAGGCGGCCTTCATCTCGGCGACCTGGTCGGCGAGGTCGGGGTGGTAGAAGAGCACCTCCACGTCGAAGCGCCGCAGCAGCCCGATGTTCTCGCTCACCGGAGTGGCCGGGTTCAGGGGCACCCACGCCGCGCCGGCGCGCCACGCCCCGAGCACGCAGATCCACGCGGACGGCGAGTTCGGGGACAGGACGGCGACCTTGGACTCGCGCCGTGCTCCCGCGCCCAGCAAGGCGTGGGCGATCCGGCACGACAGCGCTCCCGCCTCGTCGAAGGTCCACACCTCGTCGTCGGACCGGTAGGCGACCCCCGTCGGGTCGATCGCCCGGCCGCGGTCGAAGAAGTCGATGACGGCCATCTCTCACGCCCTCCCGAGGACGGTCACGCAGGTGACGGCCTCTTCGCCGCGGTGGAAGCCCCCGCCGTTCTCGGCGACGGCGATCCGGGCGCCCTCCACCTGGCGGGGCCCCGCGGTCCCGCGCAGCTGCTCGGTGAGCTCGAAGATCTGTCCGAGCCCGCTCGCCGCGAGGGGGTGGCCCTTGGACTCCAGGCCGCCGGAGGGGTTCACCGGCAGCCGGCCCCCGAGGGCGGTCTCGCCCCGCAGGGCCGCCGGTCCGCCCTCGCCGGGCGGAACCAGACCGAGCATCTCGGTCTGGAGCACCTCGCCGAAGGCCGTGGCGTCGTGGACCTCGGCCACGTCCACGTCGTCCGGGCCGACCCCGGCCTGTTCGTAGGCGCGTGCGGACACCGAGCGGCTCTGGTGGCCCTCGAAGGTGCGCGGGTCCCGATCCGTCCCGGTGCCGATCGCGGTGGCGAGGACCTCGACCCTCTTCGCCGCCCCCAGCCGCCGCAGCCCGGCCTCACCGCAGACGACGACCGCCGCGGCCCCGTCGGTGATCGGCGCGCACATCGGAACGGTGAGCGGGTACGCCAGCCTCCGCGCCGCCAGCACGTCCGCCACCGTCATCGGCCTGCGGTGGTGTGCCCGCGGGTTCGCGGCGGCGTGGCCGTGGTTCTTGGCCGCGACCGCCGCGATCTGCTCCTGGGTCGTGCCGTACACGCGCATGTGGTTGCGCGCGACCGCGGCGTAGACGTCCATGAAGACCGAGCGGGGCCCGAGGCCGTCCACGTCGACGTCTCCGCCGAGTTCCTTCAGGGTGCGGGCGAGCGCGGCGGGATCGGACACGTCGTAGGCGCCGTCGAACACCGCCATGGTGCGCGCGGGGTCGTCGACGTTCATCCGCTCCACCCCGACGGCCAGGGCCACGTCCGCGGCTCCCGCCCGGATCCGGTCCACGGCGAGCGCGAACGCGGTGGCGCCGGTGGCGCAGGCGTTCTCGACGTTCACGACGGGGATCCGCTGGACGCCCATCGCGCGCAGTGCGATCTGGCCCGGGACCATGTGCTGCCCTTCGAGGGCGCCCTGGGTGGCGGTGCCGAAGAACGCGGCGTCCAGAGCGCCGACGGTGGCGCCGCAGTCTTGCAGCGCGTCGGCGACGGCCCAGCGGGTGAGGTCGCCGACGCTTTTGCCGCGATGCCTGCCGAACGGTGTCATCCCGACACCTGCGATCCAGACGGGAGTTGGCACGGTCGTCCTTTCGACGGGGGCGGGCTCAGTGGACGGGGAGGTTCGTCAGGGAGTTGAGGACCGGTACCAGGTAGTGCTCTTCGCGGTCGAGGTGGGTCAGGAGCTCGACCGACAGCCGTTCCAACTCGGCGTGGAAGCCGGGGGCGAGCGGGGTTTCGGTGGCCTTGCGGAGGTCGTTCAGGAGGGTGGCCATGTGCCGGTGGTCGGACGCGAGGCGGTCCAGCACCTCGGACAGTTCGGGGTGCTCCTGCGACAGGAACGGGAAGATCGCGCTGTCCTCGGTGGTGTGGTGGTCGTGCAGCGCTTCGCAGAACGTCACGCAGTGGCTGCGGAGCCGGTCCGGCAGGGCGAGCGGGCCGGCGGCGCCGCCGTCGGCGGGGAGCCGTGCCGCCTCCTCCCGCAGGGCGGCGATGTCGCGGCGGAGCTCGTCGTGGAGCGCGATCAGATGGTCGCCGAAGGCGGTCAGGCGGGAGTGCTCGGAGCCGGCGGCGGTGTGCGCGTGGTCGGGCATGAGAGGATTCCTCGTCTTTGTTTTCGGGCAGGCGGAACAGACCCGGCGGCGCGGGTGGCGTGCGCGGGGGCTCAGGCGGTCAGGGCGCGGACCTCAGTCGGCCGGCGTGCGGCGTTCAGTCGGCCAGAGCGCGGCGCAGGGCGGCGGCGAGGGCGGCGATCTGGCGCTGCGACACATCGGCGGACAAGATCGCCTGCGACCCGTGGAAGGTGCCGGGCCACTGGTGCAGCTCGACCGACACGCCCGCCTGCAGAAGGCGGACGGCGTAGTCGATGCCCTCGTCGCGGACGGGGTCGAACTCCGCGGTGGCGATGTAGGCGGGAGGCAGGCCGGCCAGGTCGGTGGCCCGCCCCGGGGCGGCGTACGTGGTGGCGGGCGCGCCCCCCAGGTAGTGCCCCCATGCCAGGGCGACCTTGTCGCGGTCGTGCCAGGGCGTGTCGGTGAAGGTGCGCTGCGACCAGGTCTCCTGCCGGTCGTCGAGTCCCGGCTCGTTGAGCAGCTGGAAGCGGATCGGCGGTCCCTGCTCGTCCCGCGCCCGCAGCGCCACCGCGGCCGCCAGGCACGCTCCGGCGCTGTGCCCGCCGACCGCGATCCGGCCCGGGTCGACGCCGAGGTCGTCCGCGTGCTCGGCCGTCCAGGCCAGCACGGCGTAGGCGTCGTCGAGCGCGGCCGGGAACCGGCTCTCCGGGGACCGCCGGTAGTCCACCGAGACCACCACCGCTCCCGAGCCGTCGGCGATGCGGGAGGCCCACGGGTGCTCGGTGTCCAGGTCGCCGAAGACGAACCCGCCGCCGTGCAGCCAGACGACGGCGCCCCGGGCGTCGCGCGGGCGGTAGATCCGCACGGCCACGTCCGGGTCCGCGGGCACCGTGCGGTTTTCGAGCCGCATGTCCGGGACGTCCGGTGCCGGACGCGCGGCGGCGCGCTCGGCGAAGCTCTTGCGCGCGCCGACGGGGTCGGTCAGGTCGGTGTCCGGGAGGAAGGGGATGAACGCTTCGAGCTCGGGATCCATGCCGGTAATCCTCACCGTCGCCGCCCGGCCGGCACATCCGCCATCCGTCGCGCATCCCGCATGGATCGCGCGCCGACCGGCGCTTATCCTCGTGCCCATGGAGGCCCTGGTCGAACGGTTGTCCGGATTGGACCCGCAGGTCGACGGCGTGATCCGCGTCGTCATGTTCTACGACACGCTGATGCGACGGCGGGTCGACCTGCCGGCGCTCGCCCGTGCCTCGGCGGGCCTGGCCGAGTGCGTCGCCGGGATCCGGCTGCACAGCACGGGGCGGGTGATCCGCGTCGCCCCCGACGGCGCGAACGCCTCCGGCCCACCGGCGCCCGCGTCCACCACGGCGCCGGTCGTCCTGGACGAGGAGGAGATCGGCACGGTCTGGCTGGAACGCCCCGGACCGCCCGGCCCGCTCGACGAGGCGGTCCTGGACCGCCTCGCCATCGCCGCCGCCGCGGTCTTCGAGAGGTACGGCCCGGAACGCACCACCATGGCCGACCCCGCCCTGGTCGAGCTGGTGATCAGCCCCGGCGCCGACGAGGCGGCCAGGGCCCGGGCGCTGCGGCTGCTGGGCTTCGCCGCCGACCTGCCCGTCCGCGTCGCCGCCGTCCGGTCGCCGCTTCCCCTCGACCGGATCGGCACCCTGGTCTGCCCGGGCCGGCCGGTGAAGGCGGCGCCGGTCGCCGACGTCGGCGTCATCCTGGCGACCACCCTCGACGCGGCCCGGTTCCCGGCGGGCGTGCGCGCGGGCGTCGGCGCCGCGGAACGGCCCGACCACGCCTGGCGCGAAGCCCGTACCGCCCTGCGCTTCACCGGCACGCGCGAACCCGTCGTCCGCTACGAGGACCTGGGCGCGCTGGCCCTGCTCGCGCGGATCCCTTCCGGCGCCGCGCGCGACAACGCCGATGTGGCCGCGATCGCCCGGCTGGCCGGCAACCCGGACGAGCTGAACACCCTGGACGCCTACTGCGCCACCGGCTCCCTGCGCCAGGCCGCCGACCGGCTCCACCTGCACCACAGCAGCGTCGCCCGCCGGCTCGACCAGCTGGCGAAGACGCTCGGCATCGACCTCACCGAACCGGCTGGACTCACCCGCGCCAGGCTCGCCCTCACCATGTGGCGCCTCCTCGACGACTGATTCTCTTCGGCCGGGGAGTCGGCCCGGCGGTCGCGGCTCGACAAAATAGGTAGACCGGTCTAGTTTGTCGCCATGACGTTCAGTGCGGGCGAGACCGGCGGTGCCTTGGTCTTCGGGGCTACGGGGTTCATCGGGCGGTGGCTGGTGGCGGAGCTGCTGGGCCGGGGGCGGACGGTCGCCGTGGCCGTTCGGGGTGGAGCCGACCGCGGTGAGGAGCTGCGTGGGTGGCTGCGGGAGCACGGGGTCGACGCGCGGGGGCTCGTGGTCGTGGACGCCGACATCACCCGGCCGGGTCTGGGACTGGGCGAGGGAGATCGCGAGCGGCTGGAAGGCGTGCGGGACGTCTTCAACGCCGCCGCCCTCTTCCGGTTCGGGTTGGGGCGCGAGGAGGCTCGGCGCGCGAACGTCGACGGTGCCGTGAACGTCGTGCGGTGGGCAGCCGGGCTTCCTCGGCTGCGGCGGCTCGTCCATGTGTCCGGGTATCGGGTCGCCTCTGCCGGCACGCTCACCTATCCGGTGGCGGCGAAGGAGCTGGACGCGCTGTACCGGCGGCTGGGCGCCTACGAGGCGTCGAAGCTCGAAGGGGACGCGGCGGTACGGGCCGTCTCGGAAGAGGAAGGCGCTCCCCTCACCGCGGTGCATCCGGCGACCGTGATCGGGCATTCGGTCACGGGTGAGGCCGGGCAGTACATCGGACTGGCCGAGCTGGTCCGGGACCTCTGGGCGGGGCGCCTGCCCGCGCTGGCCGGGTCGCGGCGCACGTTCGTCCCCGTGGTCACCGTCGATCACCTGGCGCGCTTCATGGCCGCCGTCCCCGAGTACGACGAGGGGCCGTACCGCGCCCACCGGGTCCTGGACGGCGCCACGCCGAACCTGCACGAGCTGGTCGGGCTCCTGGCGCGGCACCTGGGCGTGCGCCCTCCCCGGATGATGCTGCCGGTCGGGCTGGTGCGGCGGCTGCCGCGCGCGCTCACCGGCGTCGAACCCGAGACGCTCTCCTTCCTGTCCGAGGAGCGGTACGACACGTCCTCGGCCGACGCGCTGGCCAAGGAGGCCGGGCTGAGCCATCCGCCCGTGGAGGACGCGCTGCGCCGCTGGGGCGATCGGCTGGTCGCCGACCGTTTCGGGAGCTAGCGGTCAGGTCGGGGGGCGGCCCGTGAGCCGGGTGGTCAGGGCGGCGGCCGTGGCGCGGACGTGGTCCGCCAGGGCGGGCCACGCGGGTTCCGGGTGGTCCTCGCGGCGGAACGTCACCGTGATCGCGGCGGTGGGATGGCCGGTGTGGTCGAAGGCGCAGGCGGCGATGCTGGCGAAGCCCTCGGTGATGTGGCCGTCCTCGACCGCCCAGCCCCGGCGGGCGTCCTCGGCGAGGATGCGGCGCAGGTCGCGCAGGGACGACGGGCCGCGGCCGGTGCGGTCCACGAAGCGGCCGGGGAACAGGGCCCTGACCTGCGCGGGCGGCAGGTAGGCCAGGATCGACCGGCCGCTGGCGGTGAGCTGGGCGGGCATCCGGACGCCCACGTCGGTGACCAGGGTGGCGTGCCGGGGCGGCTGCTCCTTCAGCAGGTAGAGGGTCTCGGCGCCGTGCAGGACGCCGAGCTGCGCGATCTCGCCCACGCGGTCGACCAGGCGGCGCAGCAGGGGGCGTGCCAGGCGCTCCAGGGGCTCGTGGCGCAGGTAGGCGGAGCCGATCTCGAAGGCGGCGACGCCGAGGCCCCAGCGGCGCTCCTCGGGGATGTAGGTGACGAAGCCGTCCTCGGCCATCGCGGTGAGCAGGTGGTAGGCGCTGGAGCGCGGCAGGTCGAGGGAGCGGGCGATCGCCGAGGCGGGCAGGGGGCCGGGCGCGCCCGCCAGGAGGCGCAGCACCGCGAGCGCGCGGCGGGCGGCCGGGACCTGGCTCATGCTCCGATTGTCTCGTATACGAGACACAGAGCGCGGTCCGGGGCTGGGGCGGAGGCCCCGGAGGCGCTCCAATGGTGGGTATGGGTTTGGTGGGTAGGGGGTTTGGCATGGGGGACGCAGGCGTCGAGGTCGGGCCGGAACCGCTGGCGTTCGATCAGGTCGTGGCGGTCGCGCGGGACGGTGCGGAGGTGGCGCTGTCCGACGGGGCGCTCAAGCTGATCGGTGAGGCGCGGGCCCACATCGAGGAGCTGTCGGCCCGTCCGACGCCGGTCTACGGCGTCTCGACGGGCTTCGGAGCGCTCGCCACCCGGCACATCGCGCCCGAGATGCGGGCGCAGCTCCAGCTGAACATCGTCCGGTCGCACGCGGCGGGGTCGGGGGCCGAGGTCGAGCGGGAGGTCGTCCGGGCGCTGATGCTGCTCAGGCTCCGGACGCTCGCCACGGGACGGACCGGCGTCCAGCCCGTCACCGCCGGGACCCTGGCCGAGCTGCTCAACGCGGGCATCACCCCGCAGGTCTTCGAGTACGGGAGCCTCGGCTGCTCCGGCGACCTCGCGCCGCTCGCCCACGTGGCCCTGGCGCTGATCGGCGAGGGGTCGGTCCGGGACGCCTCCGGCGAGCTGAGGCCGGCGGCCGACGCCCTGCGGGACGCGGGCATCACGCCGGTCAAGCTCGGCGCCAAGGAGGGGCTCGCCCTCCTGAACGGCACGGACGGGATGCTCGGCATGCTCGTCCTCGCCATCCACGACCTGAGGAGGCTGCTCACCGCCGCCGACGTCGCCGCCGCGATGAGCGTCGAGGCGCTGCTCGGCACCGACCGCGTCTTCGCCGCCGACCTGCAGAACCTGCGGCCCCATCCCGGCCAGGCCGCGTCGGCCGCGAACCTGCGGGCGCTGCTGGCCGCCTCGGAGATCATGGAGTCGCACCGCGGGCCCGACTGCACCCGCGTGCAGGACGCCTACTCGCTGCGCTGCGCCCCGCAGGTGAACGGCGCCGCCCGCGACACCCTCGCGCACGCCGAACTCGTGGCGGGACGGGAGCTGGCGTCCGCCGTCGACAACCCCGTCGTCCTCCCGGACGGGCGGGTCGAGTCCAACGGCAACTTCCACGGCGCCCCGATCGCGTACGTGCTGGACTTCCTCGCGGTCCCGGCCGCCGACGTCGCCTCGATGTCGGAGCGCCGCACCGACCGGATGCTCGACAAGGGACGCTCCGCCGGGCTGCCCGCCTTCCTCGCCGACGACCCGGGCGTCGACTCCGGCCACATGATCGCCCAGTACACGCAGGCCGCGATCGTGTCGGAGCTGAAGCGCCTCGCCGTCCCCGCGAGCGCCGACTCGATCCCGAGCTCGGCCATGCAGGAGGACCACGTCTCGATGGGGTGGAGCGCGGCCCGCAAGCTGCGCCGCGCCGTGGACGGGCTCGCCCAGGTGGTCGCCGTCGAGATCCTCACCGCCGCGCGGGCGCTGGATCTGCGCACGCCGCTGCGGCCCGGCCCGGCCACCGCCGCCGTGGTCGCCGAGCTGCGCGAGGCGGTCCCGCCGCCCGGCCCGGACCGCTACCTCGCCCCCGAGATCGCCGCCGCGACCGCGCTGGTCCGGGACGGCTCACTGGTCGCCGCCGCCGAGGCCGTCACCGGCCCGCTGTCCTGAAGGAGTCGTACATGTCCGGTCCCCGTCCCGTCCGCGCCCCGCGCGGCACCTCGCTGACCGCCGCCAAGGGCTGGCCGCAGGAGGCCGCCCTGCGCATGATCCAGAACAACCTCGACCCCGAGGTCGCCGAGCACCCCGACGAGCTGGTCGTCTACGGCGGGTCCGGGAAGGCGGCCCGGAACTGGGACGCCTTCGACGGCATCATCCGGTCGCTGTCCGACCTGGAGGGGGACGAGACGCTGCTCGTCCAGTCCGGCAAGCCGGTCGGGATCTTCCGGACGCACGAGTGGGCGCCGCGCGTGCTGATCGCGAACTCCAACCTCGTCCCGCAGTGGGCGACGTGGGAGGAGTTCCGCCGCCTTGAGTCGCTCGGCCTGACGATGTTCGGGCAGATGACCGCCGGGTCGTGGATCTACATCGGGACGCAGGGGATCCTCCAGGGAACCTACGAGACGTTCGCCGCCGTCGCCGAGAAGCGGTTCGGCGGCACCCTCGCCGGGACGATCACGCTCACCGCCGGGCTCGGCGGGATGGGCGGCGCGCAGCCCCTCGCCGTCACGATGAACGGCGGCGTCGCGATCTGCGTCGAGTGCGACCCGTCCCGGATCGAGCGCCGGGTGGCGCACCGGTACTGCGACGTGCAGGCGGGTTCGCTGGACGAGGCGCTCCGGCTCGCGGAGGAGGCCAAGGCCGAGCGCCGGCCGCTGTCGATCGCGGTGCTGGGCAACGCCGCCGACATCGTCCCCGAACTGCTGCGGCGCGGCGCCCCGATCGACATCGTCACCGACCAGACCAGCGCGCACGACCCGCTGATGTACCTGCCGAGCGGCGTCGCGTTCGAGGACATGGCCGCCGAGCGCGACAAGGACCGGGACCGCTTCATCGCCAAGGCCCGCACCTCGATGGCCGCGCACGTCGAGGCCATGGTCGGCTTCCAGGACGCGGGCGCCGAGGTGTTCGACTACGGCAACTCCATCCGCGGTGAGGCGCAGCTCGCGGGCTACACGCGCGCGTTCGAGTTCCCCGGGTTCGTGCCCGCCTACATCCGGCCGCTGTTCTGCGAGGGCAAGGGGCCGTTCCGGTGGGCGGCGCTGTCGGGCGACCCGAAGGACATCGCCCGCACCGACAAGGCGATCCTCGACCTGTTCCCCGACAACGAGCCGCTGAGCCGGTGGATCCGGATGGCGGGGGAGAAGGTCCATTTCCAGGGCCTGCCGTCGCGGATCTGCTGGCTCGGCTACGGCGAGCGCGACAAGGCGGGCGAGGTGTTCAACGACCTCGTCGCGCGCGGCGAGATCAGCGCCCCGATCGTGCTCGGCCGCGACCACCTCGACTGCGGCTCGGTCGCCAGCCCGTACCGGGAGACCGAGGGCATGAAGGACGGGTCCGACGCGATCGCCGACTGGCCGCTGCTGAACGCCATGCTCAACACCGCCTCCGGCGCGACGTGGGTCTCCATCCACCACGGTGGCGGGGTCGGCATCGGCCGGTCCATCCACGCCGGGCAGGTCTGCGTCGCCGACGGGACGGCCCTCGCCGGGGAGAAGCTCCAGCGCGTCCTGACCAACGACCCGGGCACCGGCGTCATGCGGCACGTCGACGCCGGCTACGAGCGGGCCGCCGAGGTCGCCGACGAGCGCGGGGTGCGCATCCCGATGCGGTCGTGAGGGGCGGTCCGGTCGTGGGCTTCGAGGAGATGTGGGCGGAGCTGCTGCCCGTCGGCCGGGACGCGGCGACCGGCGGCTACCACCGGTTCGCGTGGACGCCGCCCGAGCTGGAGTGCCGCGCCTGGTTCGCGGGCGAGGCGCGCCGCCGCGGCCTCGACCTCGAACACGACCCCAACGGGAACATGGTCGCCTGGTGGTACCCGGAGGACGGGACCCGCGCGGACGCCGTCCTGACCGGCAGCCATCTCGACTCCGTGCCCGGCGGGGGAGCGTTCGACGGGCCGCTCGGCATCGTGTCGGCGTTCGCGGCGGTCGACCTGCTCCGCGAGCGCGGCGTCCGGCCCGCCCGTCCGATCGGCGTCGGGGCGTTCGCCGAGGAGGAGGGCGCCCGGTTCGGGGTGGCCTGCCTCGGCTCCCGGCTGCTGGCCGGCGCGATCGACCCGGACCGGGCGCGCGGCCTCACCGACGCCGACGGGCACACCTTCGCCGAGGTGGTGCACAACGCCGGGCTCGACCCGCACGCGATCGGCCCCGACGAGGACCTCCTCGGGCGGATCGGCTGCTACGTCGAGCTCCACGTCGAGCAGGGCCGTGCGCTGGAGGGGCCGGTCGGCGTCGCGAGCGCGATCGTGCCGCACGGCCGGTGGCGGTTCGGCTTCGCGGGCGAGGGCAACCACGCCGGGACGACCGGGCTGCCCGACCGGCGCGACCCGATGCTGCCGTTCGCGCACATGGTCATCGCCGCGCGGGAGGCCGCCGAGCGCAACGGGACCGTCGCGACGGTCGGGAAGGTCCGGGTGGAGCCGAACGGCGTCAACGCGATCCCGTCGGCCGTCACCGCCTGGCTCGACGCCCGGGGCCCCGCCGACGACGCCGTCCGCCGGACGGTGAAGGAGGTCGACGAGGCCGCGCGGGTCGCGGCGCGCCCGCACCGGGTGAGCGTCGACCTCGCCGAGGAGTCCTACACCGAGATCGTCGACTTCAACCTGGCGCTGCGCGACCGCGTCCGCGCGGTGCTCGGCGGCGTGCCCGTCCTGCCGACCGGCGCCGGGCACGACGCGGGCGTCCTGTCGGCCCGGCTGCCGACCGCGATGCTGTTCGTGCGGAACCCGACCGGGGTGTCGCACGCGCCCGAGGAGTTCGCCGAGCCGGCCGACTGCCTGGCCGGGGTCGAGGCCCTCGCCGCGGTACTGGACGACCTGGCGCGCGGGTAGGGATTCCGATATGCAGTGGCATGCCCAGTTCGCCTGGCTAGGCGACGGCGTCGCGCCCGACGTGCTCATCGAGGCCGACGGCGAGCGGATCACACGCATCACCCCCGGAGTCCCGGCGGCGCCGGGCGCCCAGCGCCTTCCCGGCCTCACCCTGCCGGGCCTCGCCAACGCCCACTCCCACGCGTTCCACCGCGCGCTGCGCTCCCGCGTCCAGGCGCACTCCGGGACGTTCTGGACGTGGCGCGAGCAGATGTACCAGGTCGCCGAACGGCTCGACCCGGGCTCCTACCGCGCCCTCGCCACGGCGGTGTTCGCCGAGATGGCCCTCGCCGGGATCAGCTGCGTCGGCGAGTTCCACTACCTGCACCACCGGCCGGGCGGCGCGCCCTACGGGGACCCGAACGCGATGGGCGAGGCGCTGATCGCCGCCGCGGCCGACGCGGGCATCCGGATCACCTTGCTCGACGCCTGCTACCTGACCGGCGGCATCGGCCGCCCGCTCGCCGGCCCGCAGCTGCGGTTCGGGGACGGCACCGCCGGGAACTGGGTGCGGCGCGTCGACACCCTGTACGAGCAGACCGGCAAGGCGGAGCGGCTCCATGCCCGCGTCGGCGCCGCGATCCACTCGGTCCGGGCCGTGCCGCGCGAGCAGCTGCACGCCGTCGCGTCGTGGGCGCGCGAGCACCGCGCCCCGCTGCACGTCCACCTGTCCGAGCAGCCCGCCGAGAACCGCGACTGCCTGGACGCCTACGGCATGACGCCGACGCGCCTGCTCGCCGAGGCCGGGGCGCTCGGCGCGCTCACCACCGCCGTGCACGCGACCCACCTCGCCGAGGAGGACATCGCCCTGCTCGGGACGACGATGACCGGCGTGTGCATGTGCCCGACCACCGAGCGGGACCTCGCCGACGGCATCGGCCCCGCCCGCGGCCTGGCGGACGCGGGCTCCCCGATCTGCCTCGGCTCCGACCAGCACGCCGTCGTCGACCTGTTCGAGGAGGCCCGCGCGGTCGAGCTGGACGAGCGGCTCCGCACCCGCGCCCGGGGCCACTGGACCGCAGGGGAACTGCTCGCCGCCGCGACGTCCAACGGCCACTACGGGCTCGGCTGGCCCGAGGCGGGACGGCTGGAACCCGGCGCCTACGCCGACCTCGTCACCGTCGCCCTCGACTCGGTCCGCACCGCGGGCGCCGCCCCGGACCACGCCGCCGAGGCCGCCGTCTTCGCCGCCACCGCCGCCGACGTGCGGCACGTCGTCGTCTCCGGCCGCCAGATCGTCCACGACGGCCGCCACCTGCTGGTCGAGGACGTGCCCGCCGCCCTGGCCGAGTCCATCGCCGCCGTCACCGCCGACCCGCCCACGGACCCCGGAACCGGCTGAGCCTCGATTCCAGGACGGGAACCGGCCGCCCCCCTTGCCTGCCGGCACGCGCCGTTTACGATCATGTAGTGGTCGATATGGGCACCCCTCCCATGTTGTACGGCAGGAGCGTCGAACAGGCGCGGATCGAACGGCTCATCGCGGGCGCGCGGACCGGGCGCGGCGGTGCCGCCGTCATCCGCGGCGCGCCGGGCATCGGCAAGACCGCGCTGCTCGACCACGCGGCGGACGCCGCGGACGGCACCCTGGCGCTGCGCTGCGCCGGATCCCCGTGCGAGGCGGGGCAGCCCTTCGCGGGCCTGGACCTCCTGCTGCGGCCCGTCCGGGACGGCTTCGACGCTCTCCCCGGCGCCGCCGCCGACCGCCTCCGCGCGCTGAGCGAGCCGTGCCCCGCCGGGGAGGTGGACCTCGTCCCCGTCCGCCTCGCCTTCCTCGCCCTGCTGCGCCGGATCGCCGGCGAGCGCCCGGTGCTCTGCCTGGTCGACGACGCGCAGTGGCTGGACCCGGCCTCGGCGGACGTGCTGGCGTTCGCCGCACGCCGCCTGGCCGCGGAGCCGGTCGCCCTGCTCGCGGCCGATCGCGGGGAGGAGACCTTCCGGTCGTCGGGGCTCCCGGACATCAGGCCGGACGCGCTGGAACCGCACGAGGCGGCCGCGCTGCTGCGCGACGGAGGCGGAGGGCTGAGCCCGCTCGCCGTGGAGCGCGTCGTCGCCGAAGCGGACGGCAACCCGCTCGCGCTGCGGCTCCTCGCCGGATGCCTCACCCCGGGCCAGCGCGCGGGGCGCATCAACCCGTTCACGTTCCACGACGGCACCCGCCCGATCCGCGGGCCCGTCCTGGACGAGGCGGCGGAGCGGCTCGACGCGCTGCCCGCCCGCACCCGGACCCTGCTGCTCGCGGCGGCGGCGGACGACGCCCGCGACGCCGCGCGGCTCGCGGCGGCCGCGTCCAGGCTCGGCGCGTCCGCCGCGGACCTGGCGCCCGCCGAACGCGCGGGCCTGGTCGAGGCGGCCGGGACGGCGGTGGCCTTCACGCACCCGCTCGTGCGGGCCGCCTCCTACCAGCACGCCACCGCGTCGGAGCGGCGCGCCGTCCATCGGGCGCTCGCGGACCGCGCCGGGCGCGAGGACCCCGAGGCGCGGGCCTGGCACCGGGCGGCCGCGGCCCTCGGACGCGGCGAGGACGTCGCGGCGGAGCTGGAGCGGGCGGGGGAGTGGTCCGGCGACCGGCGCGCCTACCTGTGCTACGCGCGGGCCGCCGAGCTGACCCCGGACGGCGGCGTCCGCGCCCACCGGCTCGCCGCGGCCGCGCGGTCGGCGAGCGAGGCGGGCCTGTTCGGCGCGGCGGCGGAGCTTGCGGCGCGGGCCGCCCCGCTCGCCGCCGACACGCTGACGCGCGCCGAGCTCGCACAGGTCGGCGCGGCGGTGGAGTTCGAGTGCGGCTCGCCGGGCCGGGCGGCGCGGACGCTGGTCGAGGGCGCCCTGCCGATCGTCCGCCGGGACCCGGCGGAGGCGCTGCTGATGCTGGCGGACGCCGTCCGGTGCGGATGGCACGCGGGCGATCCGGGGCTCGTGCGGGAGGCCGCGGACGCGCTGCGGGCCGTCCGGCCGCCCGGGCACTCGCCGGCGGCGGACCTGGCGCGGGCGGTCGCCGAGGCAGCGGGTCCGGCGGGCGGCGCCGGAGGCCTCGGCGGGCTGCTGGGCTCCCTGGCGGACGAACCCGGCCGCCGCCTCGCGGCCGCCTGCCTCGCCCTCGCGGACGGTGCGCACGAGGCCGCGTCCCGGTTCGCGCGGGACTGCCGCGACGCGGCCGGGCGGCTCCCCTACGCGCTGCAGGTCCTCGCCCACGCGCAGATCGACCGGGGACGCCACCGCGAGGCGCGCGAAGCCGCCGAGGAAGGGCTGCGGCTCGCGGGCGGGCGGCACCGCTCCGGCCACCTGAGCTGCCTCCTCGGCTGGCTGGCCGCCGTCGAGGGGGACGAGCGGCGCTGCGCGGACCTGGTCGCGGCCGGGACGGAGCACGCCCGCGCCGAGCGGATCACGCCGACCGTCTCCCTGGGGACTTGGGCGCTCGCCCTGCTCGACCTCGGGCACGGCCGCCACGACGAGGCGCTCGCCCGCCTGGAGGACGTCCCGGAGAGCGCGCCGGAGGCGGGGCCGGTCGCGACCGTCGTCCGCCAGGCGTCCGACCGGGTGGAGGCCGCCGTGCGGTGCAGGCGGCCGGAACGGGCACGGCGGCCCCTCGCCCTGCTCGAAGACCGGGCCGCGAAGCATCCCTCGCCGACCGCGCTGGCGCTCCTGGAGCGGTGCCGGGGCCAGCTCGCGCCCCGGGACGAGGCAGAGCACCACTTCGCGCGCGCGGCGGAACTGCTGGGCCGGGAGGGCGGCAACACCTACGAACGAGCTCGGACGGAACTGCTCTACGGCGAGTGGTTGAGGAGGGCGCGCCGCCGGGCCGAAGCCCACCGGCACCTGGCCCTGGCCGTGGAGCTGTTCACGACCGTGGACGCGCGGGTCTGGGCCGAACGCGCGAGGGCCGAACTCGGGGCCGCCGGGGTGGCCGGTCCCGCGGCGGGGGCGGACCGCGGTCCGGCGGGCGGCGGTCCGGGAGCCGGCGGCCTGACCCACCAGGAACTGCAGGTGGTGCGGTTGGCCGCCGCGGGCGCGACCAACCGGGAGATAGCGGCCCGGCTCTATCTCAGCCCGCGGACGGTCGGAAACCACCTCTACCGCGCGTATCCCAAGCTCGGCGTCAGGACCCGCGCGGAGCTTCGGCGGCTGGACTTCGGCGCGGGTTCCGGCCGCCCGGGCGAATGACACCCGGCGGGCGGCGCCTTCGCCGCCGTTCCGCCGCCGGTCATCCCCGGGAGTGCTCAACCGGAGCCCGCTCCTTGCTCAACCGGCGGCTCAACCGGGGCCGCCGGCCGCCGCCGAAGATGAGTCGTCCAGCCTCGTGATCTTGAGCCGGACGGCTGGTTAGCCTCCTCGGAGGAGGTGGCCGAATGGCGCCGGACGAATGGGCACTGACCGCCGCGGACGCGGCGGCGGCCGCGGTCCTCCTCAACTCCGGGCTCGCGAAGCTCGTGGTCCCCGGGCCGCTGCGCCGCGCGCTGGCCGAGCTGGCGCCCGCCGCGGACCGCCCGGCGGCGGTGCGGGGGCTCGCCGCCGTCGAGATCGCCGCGGCGGTCGCGCTGATCGTCGGTCCCCTCCGCGTGCCCGCCGCCGTCCTGGCCTCGCTGCTCGGCCTGCTGTTCGCCGCGTTCGGCGTCCTCGGCCGGACCCGGCGGAGCACCGCCCCGTGCGGCTGCTTCGGGGCGTCGGCCGACCGCCCCCTCGGCTGGTCGAACGTGGCGGTCGGGCTGCTGCTCGCCGCCGTCCTGCCGCTCGCCGCGACCACCGCGACGCCCGCGGACCACACCGAGGGCGCCGTGCTGCTCGCCTCGACGGGCTCCCTGGCGCTCTGCCTCTCCGCCCACCGCGAGCTGATCCGGCAACGGCTGCTGAGCCGGATCCGCGCCGCGGCCCCGCCCGCCCCCGCCGCGGGGCGACCGCTCGACGCGAGTCCGCTCGCAGGAAGTGAGGCGCGCTGATGCTCATCGTGTTCGGCTTCGCGCTGCTGCTGCTGACCGCCGCCGTCGTGGTGCTCTTCGCCATGCTCGGCGAGCTCGCGACGCGGGTGCCCGATCCGGACGACCGCCCGGTCCCCGTCGTGCGGCCGCTGGACGGTACGAACATCGGCCGCGAGCCCGGCGAGTGGCCCGCGGGACTGCCCGACCGCGACGACGCCGTGATCCTCGTGCTGAGCACGGTCTGCGCGTCCTGCCAGACCATCGCCAAGCAGCTCGCCGCCGAGCCCGAGCACCTCGCCTGGGCGGAACTGGGCCTGGTGATATCGACCGGCGCCCGGGAGGGCGGCGAGGACTTCGTCACCGCCAACCGCCTCGGCTCCTACCGGCACCACGTGGACGAGGGCGGCGCCTGGACGCGGGCGGAGTTCGCCGTCGAGATCAGCCCGACCGCGCTCGTCTTCCGCGGCGGCCGGCTGGCCTCGGCCCACACCTTCAACGACGTCGCCGCGCTCCGCGACGCGGTGCGGAAGGAGATGGAGACCGCATGAGACGGTTCACGAGGCGCCGGTTCTTCTCCGGCGTCGGCGCCACCGGGCTGACCACCGCCGCCGTGATCTTCGGCGGGGCCGGGACGGCGCACGCCGCGAAGTACAAGTACTACTGCTGCAACCTCTGCAAGGCACCGTCCATCTCCATGACCACGTGCCGCTCCTACGAGGGCTACCTCTGGAGTTGCTCGCCGCCTGACAACGGCTACCTCCACTGCACCTGCTGCGAGACGATCAACGCGGGGGCCTACTGCCCCTCGTCGATCAAGTCCGCCGCGGAATGCAAGTACAGCTGACGGGCGCGGGAACGTGACGGTCTGGGTGATCATCGGCGCCGTGGGAGCGGTGCTCCAGGTCCTGAGCCCTTGAGGCCGCTCCATGGCCGGGGTCGCCGGTCCCATGCTCCGCCGCAGCAGGCGCAGGGGCGCGAAGTTCCTGGCAGGGCTCGCCGTCGGCGGCGCCCTGGCGGGCCTCATGCTCGCGGTCCCCGCGTACGTGCTCGGCGTCCTCCTGCGCTCGGTGCTGCCCGAGCCGGTGAGGGTCTGGCTGGTGGTCGCGGCCGCCGTCGCGTTCGCGGTCGCCGACATGCTGAACCGGACCCCGCACGTGTGGCGGCAGGTGCCGCAGGAGCTCGTGCACAGGCTGCCTCCCGGGACGCTCGGCGTCACGTGGGGGTTCGACCTCGGGCTGCTGTTCACCACGCAGAAGACGACGTCTCTCATCTGGGCGGCCATGGGGGCGGTGGTGCTCCTGCGGCCGGACGTCGGCGCGGCGCTGCTCGTGGCGCTCTCCCTGATCGTCAGTGTGGCCGTCACCGCCTGGAGCATGAGCGACCGGGCGATGGGACTGCTCGGCAGCGGAAAGGATCACCGATGGGCGAGGACGCTGCGGCGGGCGTCGGGAGCGGGCCTGCTGCTCGCGGCGGCGGCCTGGGCCCTGGCGTGGGCGGCCTGACCCCGGTCATCGAGCCGGACCCCGCGCTCGGGCAGGTCGTGGTGACCCGCTTCGAATGCGGCACGCTGCCCAAACTGCTCGCCCTGATCGTCCTGCACGTCCGGGTGAAGCGGCAGGTGCGCCGCCACGCCCGCGGCCTGGTGGCGTCGCGCGCGGTCGTGCAGTGGCGGCGGCGCACCCTCCTCAGCGTCTCGCTGTGGGAGGACCTCCAGAGCATCTACTCGATGGGGAACGTGACCGCGCACGTCGGAGCGGCCGGCGTCCCCCACGCCCTGGGCGTCCGCACCGCGGCCGGGGTCTTCTGCTTCGCCGGCGACTGGCGCCGGGTGCTCTTCCAGAGCCCCCTGGAACCGAGATCGCCACTGCGTCCCCTGGAACCGCGTCCACTGGAGAGGAAGGACCGAGATGCCGCAACGGATCGAGCGCGGGCACGCCGTGCTGACGCCCCGGCAGGACGGACGGACCAAGGTCGAGGTCTGCGCCGCCGTGCGCGACGGTGAGCCGGACCGGGTCACCGCCGTCTTCTTCGCGGTGCCGCGGGTCCGCGTGGCCCCCGGGATCCGCTTCGCCTCCGGCGCGTCCGGCCGCTACACCCGGGAGGCCGTCGAGGTGCGGGCGGACGCCGCCGGCGTCCTGCACCTGACACGGATCTGACGCCCGGGCGCACCGGTGACCGGGCTCCGGCCCGCGGGTGCCGCGGTGGGGGATCCCGCGCCGCCGCGTGAGATCCTGCCCCGGTGAGCACGGTCATCCCCACGAGCAGGGGCAACTCCACGAGCACGGTCATCACCGACATCGGAGAGCTCGTCACCAACGATCCCGCCGCGGGCGGCGGCCTCGCCGTCGTCCGCGACGCCGCGCTGGTGATCGAGGACGGCGCGGTCGCGTGGACGGGGCCGTCCTCGTCCGCGCCCGCCGCCGACGAGTCGTTCGACGCCGCCGGGCGGGCGGTGCTGCCCGGCTTCGTGGACTCCCACGCCCACCTGGTCTTCGCCGGTGAGCGCGCCGAGGAGTTCGCGGCCCGGATGAGCGGCGAGAAGTACGCCGCGGGAGGCATCCGCACGACCGTCGAGCGCACCCGCGCCGCGTCCGACGACGAACTGCGCGCCAACGTGCGCCGCCTCGTCGGCGAGATGGCCCGGCAGGGCGTCACGACGGTCGAGTGCAAGTCCGGCTACGGCCTCACGGTCGAGCAGGAGGCGCGCGCCGTCCGGATCGCCGCCGAGTACGCCGACGAGGTGACCTACCTCGGCGCCCACGTCGTCCCCGCCGAGTACGCGGGCGACACCGCCGGGTACGCCCGCCTCGCCGCCACCGACATGCTCGCCGCCTGCGCTCCGCACGCGCGCTGGGTGGACGTCTTCTGCGAGGAGGGCGCCTTCGACGCCGGCCAGGCCCGGGAGGTCCTCACGGCGGGCGTGAAGGCGGGCCTGCTGCCGCGCCTCCACGCGAACCAGCTCACGCAGGGGCCCGCCGTGCGGCTCGCCGTCGAGCTGGACGCCGCGTCCGCCGACCACTGCACGTTCCTCGGCGACGCCGACGTGGACGCGCTGGCGTCGTCCCGGACGGTCGCGACGCTCCTGCCCGGCGTCGAGTTCTCCACCCGCCAGCCCTACCCGGACGCGCGCCGCCTCCTGGACGCCGGGGCCACCGTCGCCCTCGCCACCGACTGCAACCCCGGATCCTGCTACAGCTCCAGCATGGCGTTCTGCATCGCCGTGGCCGTCCGCGACATGCACATGACGCCCGCCGAGGCCGTCTGGTCGGCGACCGCAGGCGGCGCCCGCGCCCTCCGCCGCACCGACGTGGGGCACCTGACGCCAGGCGCCCGGGCCGACGTCCACGTCCTCGACGCACCGTCCTACATCCACCTCGCCTACCGTCCCGGAGTGCCCCTCACACACGCCGTGTGGAAGCACGGGCGCCGGGTAAACGACTTCCAATAGTCGACTGTGGAGGCCCCTAGATGGCGGAGTTCCTGACGGACATCAAGACCCTGCGCGAGCGTGCTCGGCAGGAGATCGATAAAGGCCCGATCACCGAGGCGTACGGTGCGGACCTCGAGCGCGTGATCCAGGTCTGCAACGAGGCCCTGGCCACGGAGATCGTGTGCGTGCTGCGGTACAAGCGGCACTACTACACGGCCACCGGCATCCACGCCGAGACCGTCGCGAGCGAGTTCCTCCAGCACGCGGCCGAGGAGCAGCAGCACGCCGACATGCTGGCGGAGCGGATCGTCCAGCTCGGCGGCGAGCCCGACTTCTCCCCGGACACCCTCACCACCCGCGCGCACGCCGAGTACAACGCCAGCCTCGACCTGGTCGAGATGCTCAAGGAGGACCTGGTGGCGGAGCGGATCGCCATCGCGTCCTACACCGAGATCATCCAGTGGCTCGGCGACGGCGACCCCACCACCAAGCGCGTCTTCGAGCAGATCCTGGCGCAGGAGGAGGAGCACGCCGACGACCTGCGCGGCTTCCTGGAGCGCTTCCCGAAGGCGTAGCCCGCCGGGCCGGCGGCTAGACGGGCAGGTAGCGCCGGGCGACCCTCACCAAGGGGGGCCGCCCGGCGCTGACGTAGTCGGTCGAGAGGACCTCGGCGATGAAGAGGGTGTGGTCGCCCGCCTCGACGGTCTGCCGGGTCTCGCACTCCAGGGCGGAGACGCCCGCCTCGGGGACGAGGGCGCCGGAGTGCTCGCCGCGGTGGTGGGGCTCGCTCGCCAGCAGGATGCGGGCGCTCGGACGTCCCTCGGCGGCGAACCTGCCCGCCAGGGCGCGCTGGGCCGAGGACAGGACCGTCGCGGCCCAGCGCGGGCGCCGCCCCAGCACCTCCGTGAGGTAGGACGAGGTCGTCACGCTCGCCACGACCATCGGCGGTTCCAGCGACACCGACATGAACGAGGTGACCGTGGTGCCGAGGTCGTCGCGGCCGTCGCGGACGGTCAGCACGGCGACGCCCGTGGCGAAGCCCGCGACGGCCTCGACGAACTCGCCGCTCAGCGGATCTCCCAGGAGCCGGGCAGGGTGAGCGGGCCGGCGGCGGGCAGGCCGAGGCGCGCGGCGAGGCCGCCGAGGGAGCCCCAGCCGTCGAAGCGCGCGGCCGCGGCGGCGCGGTCCTCGCTGGACTCCGGCGGACGCAGCCGCTCCAGCGGCGAGGTGTGCGGGTAGAGCCGGACCGGGGCGTCGGAGGCCAGGCCCGCCCTCTTGCGGGCGATGTCGAGGGCCAGGTCGATGCCGCCCAGCTCGTCGACGAGGCCGCGCTCCCGGGCGTCCGCGCCCGTCCAGACCCGGCCGCGGGCCAGCTCGTGGACGCGCTCGCGGGTCAGGTCGCGGCCCTCGGCGACCTTCGCGGTGAAGTCGTCGTAGATCCGGTCGAGGGAGGCGTTGACCCGCTCCCACTCGGAGTCGCTGAAGTCCTTGGTGGCGCTGAACATGCGGGCGTGGTCGCCGTCGGCGACGGAGCCGAGGCCGATGCCGACCCGCTCCAGCAGGTCGTTCACCACGGCCTTGCCGACCACGACGCCGATCGAGCCGGTGATGGTGCCGGGCTGCGCGACGATCGTGTCGGCGGCCATCGCGACGTAGTAGCCGCCGGACGCCGCGACGTTGCCCATGGACACGACGACGGGCTTGCCGGCGCGGCGAGCGAGCACGACCTCGCGCCAGATCGCGTCGGACGCGACGGCGGAGCCGCCCGGGCTGTTGACGCGGAACACGATCGCCTTGACCCGCTCGTCCTTCACCGCGGCGCGGAACGCGGCGCCGACCGTGTCCGAGCCCATCGCGGGGCCGGAGTTCGGGAGCGGGCCGCCCCGGCCGCTGCGGCCGAGCCGGATCGGGCCCTGACCGTTGATGTAGGCGACGACGTCCTGCTTGCCGGGCTGCGGGAGGCGGCCCGCGAGGCCGTGCGCGCGGTTGTAGCGGGAGACGAAGCGCAGCTGCGCCTCCTCGCCGAACCGCTCGCGCAGTCCGCCGTAGACCTCGTCGCGGTAGGCGAGGCCGTCGACGAGGCCCGCCTCCAGCGCCTCGGCGGCCAGCAGCGGGCCGCGGTCGGTGAGCTCGCGGACCTCGTCCTCCGGCAGGCCGCGGGCGGCGGCGATCCCGGCAGTGATCTGCTCGCCGAGCGAGGTGACGAGGCGCTGCGACGACTCCTCGTGCTCGGGCGTGTAGGTCTTCTCCATGAACGTGTTCGCCATGGTCTTGTACTCGTAGCGCTTGGCGAAGCGCGGCTGGACGCCCGCCTTCTCCAGCGCGCCGGCGAAGAACGGCTCCTCCAGCGCGACGCCGGTGAGCCCGACCTCGCCGGTGGGCTGGAGGTAGACCTTGTCGAACCCGGTGGCCAGGTAGAACGGGACGGTGCCGCGGCCCCCCTCGCCGAACGTCTCGGCCCAGGCGACGGTGAGCTTGCCCGCGTCCCGCAGCCCCTGGACGGCCTCGCGCAGCTCCTGGGCGAGCGCCAGCCCGATGGTGCCGGTGACCTTCACGACGAGGGCGCGCACCCGGCTGTCGGAGCGGGCGCGGCGCAGCCCGTCCAGGACGTCGCGCAGGCTCGTCCGGCGCATGGACAGGATGGCCGAGACGGGGTCGGACGGCGCGGTCTCGACGATGCCCTCGGTGAGGTCCAGTTCGAGGATCAGCGGGGCCGTCCGCCGGTCGCGGGCCTGTTTGATCACGTTGACGACTGTGCCTGGATCCACCATGGGCCCAGCCTATGTGCTCTCCCGCCACCGTTCCGGGTGTCCCCGGCCGGTGCCCGTCTGCCGGAAGGGGGAGTGCGCGGCGGGGGAGGGGTCAGCGGGCGAACGCCTTGTTGGGGATGACGCTGGCCGAGGCCTGGGCGACCGGGCGGCCGTGCCCGTCGGCGACCACGGCGTTGGAGACCATGCGGGTGCCGCCGGGGTGCACGCACGTCCCGGTCACCGTGTAGGTCTCGCCCGCCCGGACGCCGCGCAGGTAGTCGACGTTCAGGTTGAGCGTGAGCATCGGCATGAAGTGCTCGCCGGTGCTGCTCGCCGCGAGGCAGACCGCGTTGTCGAGGATCATCGCGATGTAGCCGCCGTGCACGGTGCCGCCGGGGTTGCAGAGCCGCTCGCCGGGCGTCCACCGGATGGAGACCCGGCCCGGTTCGGCGGAGGCGATGTGCTGCCCGATGTAGTCGTTGACGTCGGAGATCTGGGGGAACCGCCCGTCCGCCATCGCCTGGATCAGCTCGGCGCCCGACAGGGTGTTCCACAGGTCGGCCGCCTCGCGATGGGCCTCCGGGGTCGCCTCGACGCTCACACCACACTCCCTGATCACGATGACCTCCGAATGGTATTCGGCGAGCGGGGCGGGGTCGGGGCGAGGGCACTGTGCCCTTCGTCACGGGACCGGCCTGCACCGCGGGTCCGCGGCGCTATCGTCGGACGCATGGGAGACGGCGACGGCTGGGCCGCCTGCGAGCTGGGCCACACGCACTGGGGGCGGTTCGGCGCCGCGGGCCTGCTGGCCTACCACCGCGACTCCTCCGGCCAGGTGTGGTTGCTGCTCCAGCAGCGCGCGTGGTGGGGCCTCGGCGGCGGGACGTGGGGCATGTTCGGGGGCGCGCTCCACAGCCACGAGGACGTCGTCACCGGCGCGCTCCGCGAGACGTCCGAGGAGTGCACGCTCGACACGACGACGGTCGCCGTCCACGGGACCAGCGTCGAGGACCACGGCGGCTGGTCCTTCACCTCCATCGTGGGTTCGCTGCCCGAGCTCGCGCGGGTGCTGCCCGCGTCGCGGGAGACGCGCAGAGCCGAATGGGTGCGCGCGGAAGAGGTCACCGACCGCAACCTGTTCGAGCCGTTCGCGCGCTCCTGGCCCCGCCTGCGGAGCGCGATGCAGGAGCTCGTCCTCGTCGTGGACGCGGCGAACGTCGTCGGCGCCCGCGCCGACGGCTGGTGGAAGGACCGGGCGGGCGCGAACGCGCGGCTCCGCGACGACCTGAAGCGCCTGGACGGCGGCGTGCAGGGCCTGCCGAGCGGCCTCTTCCCCTACGACCGCTGCTTCCCGGAGGTCGTCCTCGTCGTCGAGGGAGCGGCGCGCGGCGTCGCCGACGAGCCCGCCGGCGGCCTGCGGGTCGTGGCCGCCCCCGGCAGCGGCGACGACACGATCGTGGACCTCGTCCGGCAGGGCCGTCCGGGGCAGGCCCACCTGGTGGTCACGGCCGACCGGGAGCTGCGCGCCCGCTGCGAGGCGGCGGGCGCCGCCGTCACCGGCCCCCGCTGGCTGCTCGAACGCCTCTAGGCCTCGACGCGGTGGCCGGCGTCGCGCAGCGCCCCGGCCGCCGCCTCCGACCGGTGCTCGGGGACGAGCACGAGGTCGGAGTGGTACGTCGAGACGACGAAGACGGACACGCCGGCCTCGGCCAGCGGCCCCACGATCCCGGCGAGCACGCCGGGCGTGTCGAGGCCGCCGTCCGGGTCGCCGTAGAAGCCGACCCAGCGCTCCGCCTCGGTGAACGGCGAGGCGTCCCGGATCACGGTGAGGCCCTCGGGGGCGCGGATGAGCGCGACCCACTCGTCGTCCTCGGGGAACGTCGCGTGCGGGAGGTGCTCCACCAGGAACTGTCCGGGGACGATGTGCAGGCGCATCCCGTCACCCTATTCAGGGACGAGCCAGACCGCTCCCAGGGGCGGGACGCGCATCTGCGCGGACGCGGGCAGCCCGTGCCACGGCTCCGGGACGGCCTCGACGCTGCCGAGGTTGCCGACGCCGCTGCCGCCGTACTCGTAGGCGTCGGTGTTGACCAGCTCGCGCCACCGGCCCGCCTCGGGCAGGCCGAGCCGGTAGTTCTCGTGCGGGCTCCCGGCGAAGTTGACGACGCACGCGACGACGGGCGGTTCGCCGACCTCCCGGGCCGGCGTCCCGTAGCGCAGGTAGGACAGGGTGTTGCCGCCCGCGTCGTTGCCGTCGATCCAGCGGAACCCCTCGGGGTCGCTGTCGCGCGTCCACAGCGCCGGCTTCGACCGGTAGGCGAGGTTCAGGTCGCGGACGAGCTTCTGCAGCCCGAGGTGGTTGGCGCCCTCGGCGGCGTTCTCCAGCAGCCACCAGTCCAGCGGCCGCTCCTCCGCCCATTCGGCGCCCTGCCCGAACTCCTGGCCCATGAACAGCAGCTGCTTGCCGGGGTGCGACCACATGTAGGCCAGCAGCGCGCGGAGCCCCGCGAACTGCTGCCATGAGTCGCCCGGCATCTTGCTCAGCAGCGAGCCCTTGCCGTGGACGACCTCGTCGTGCGACAGCGGCAGGACGTAGTTCTCAGAGAACGCGTACACCAGCGAGAACGTGATCTCGTTGTGGTGGTAGTGCCGGAACACCGGCTCGTGGCGCAGGTATTCGAGCGTGTCGTGCATCCAGCCCATGTTCCACTTGAACCCGAACCCGAGCCCGCCGAGATGGGTCGGCCGGGACACCCCGGGCCACGCCGTCGACTCCTCCGCGATCGTCACGACGCCGGGGTTGCGCTTGTAGACCGTCGCGTTCATCTCCTGGAGGAAGGAGATGGCCTCCAGGTTCTCCCGCCCGCCGTAGATGTTGGGCGTCCACTCGCCCTCCTTGCGCGAGTAGTCGAGGTACAGCATCGAGGCGACGGCGTCCACGCGCAGCCCGTCGATGTGGAACTCCTCCAGCCAGAACGACGCGTTCGCCACCAGGAAGTTGCGGACCTCGGCGCGCCCGAAGTTGAACACGAGCGTGCCCCAGTCGGGGTGCTCGCCGCGCTTCGGATCCTCGTGCTCGTAGAGGGCGGTGCCGTCGAACCGGGCCAGCGCCCACTCGTCCTTGGGGAAGTGGGCGGGCACCCAGTCCATGATGACGCCGATACCGGCCTGGTGGAGGCGGTCGATGAGGTAGCGGAAGTCGTCGGGGTCGCCGAACCGCGCGGTGGGCGCGTAGTAGGAGGTGACCTGGTAGCCCCAGGACGGGCCGTAGGGGTGCTCGGTCACCGGCAGCAGCTCCACGTGCGTGAAGCCCATGTCGCTGACGTACTGCGTCAGCTCGTCCGCCAGCTCCTTGTAGCCGAGCCCGGGGCGCCACGACCCGAGGTGCACCTCGTAGGCGCTCATGGGTTCGTGCAGCCAGTCGTGGTCCTTGCGCGAGTCCATCCACGCGCCGTCCTCCCACTCGTAGGAGGAGGTGAACACGCGGGACGCCGTCGCGGGCGGCCGCTCGGTGGCCTGCGCCATCGGGTCGGCCTTGGTGCGCCACACGCCGTCCGCGCCGAGGATCTCGTACTTGTAGCAGACGCCGTCGCCGACGCCCGGGACGAACAGCTCCCAGACGCCGGTGGAGCCGAGCGACCGCATCGGGTGCGCGCGGCCGTCCCAGTGGTTGAAGTCGCCGACCACGCGCACGCCCCGCGCCGTGGGCGCCCACACCGCGAAGCCCGTGCCGGTCACGGTGCCGAACGCGGAGGCGTAGGAGCGGACGCGGGCGCCGAGCGCGCGCCACAGCTCCTCGTGCCGCCCCTCGCCGATCAGGTGCAGGTCGAGTTCGCCGAGCGTCGGCAGATGCCGGTAGGAGTCGTCCTGGATCGACTCGGCGCCGTCCCCGTAGGTGACGGCGAGCCGGTAGTCGGGGACGGCGAGGGGCGCCTTGTCCGCGCCGGCGCCCGCGAGCGACGTCCCGGCGGGCAGCGTTCCGGTGAACAGCCCCTGGTGGAAGTGCCGGAGCGGATGCCGGTCGCCGTTCGGGAGCACGACCTCGACCTTCTCGGCGAGCGGGCGCAACGCCCGCACCGTCACCCCGTCCCGTCCGGGATGCGCCCCGAGGACACCGTGCGGATCATGGTGGTCGCCGCCGACGAGCCTGTCGATCTCCGCGCGCGTCACCCGTGCCATGACGTCATGGCCTCCCGTCCCTGAGCCGTTTTATCCCAATGAGGGTGCCCCGAGAAGCGGCGCTCTCACATGCCCGGCCCACCTGTTTTCGCGAGCCGGCGCCCACCTGCGGGTGCCGCTCGGACGCGGGTGCCGCCGGGTACGGGTGTGGTCGCCTGTGCGGGTGTTGCGACCGCACGGCCGGCACGACTCTTCGTCGTGGGGTCGCGCCGAATGCGCCGACCGTGCGGCCACGTCTACCTCGCCCCAGGGGTGACGCCGACCCCACCGCCCAGGGCTCCATTCCTGTGTCACCTCAGCGCCACAGGTACCTTCCGTACCGGAATGTCCCAGCCCGGCCCGCCCCCGCTCGCGGGCCGGGCGGCCCCGCCTCCCCTGCCTTCCGTCACCGGTCTCAGGACTCCCCGCGCCTCTGGTCGAGCAGCGTCCGGCGGAGCCCCTCCGCGTCGTCCGCGGCCACCGTCATCGCACATCCCGCCTGGAGTTGGGCGTCGGTGAGGTCGCCGCTGCGGGTCGCGTACCAGCGTCCCGCGTCGCTGCGCCACACCTGCCAACCCGGAAACTCTCCCTCGATGGCCGCCTTCAGATCCTCGAAGTCGCCCATCAAGGTCGTCCCTTCCCCGGGGCCGCGCTTCTGTATACAAAAGTCTTACTCGGCCTGAGAGGTGTCAAGCTGTCCGTAAGCGGACCGTGCCCCCGCGGATAGCGCCCGGAAGGTATGGATGACAGGAGGGACGCGCAGGATCGAACGCGGCGTCGAACGCTGTCCGAACGCCGCGGCAGGCCCGAGGCCCGGGGGTGCGCCCGAGGAGAGGGAGGTGACGCCGGTGCCGGACCGTCCCGCCTACCTGCGCATCGCCGACACCCTGCGAGAGGGGATCCGGGACGGCAGCCTTCCGCCGGGGACGCGGCTGCCGACCATCGCCGAGCTGTGCGGCGCCCACGGCGTCTCGGAGATCGTCGTGCGGCAGGCGGTCGCGCTGCTGCGCGGGGAGGGGCTGGTGGAGACCCGCCGCGGCGGCGGCACGATCGTCCGGGTCGTCCCGCCTGCGCGGCGCGTGGCGATGGACCGCTACCGCGCGGTGAGCGAGCCGATGGCGGTGCCCGAGACCACGTTCACCCGCGACCAGAAGATCACCTGGGAGGAGTACCGGCTCGACCGCGAGTTCTCCCGCGTCCGGGCCGACGACGACCTGGGCGCGCTGTTCGAGCTGCCGTCCGGCACCGAGCTGCTGCGCCGCCGGTTCGTCTTCTACGCCCGCGAGGAGCCGCAGCAGATCTCCGTGAACTACCTGCCGTGGGACGTGGTCGGCGACACGCCCGTCGCCGACCCGGCACGCGAGCCCTGGCCCGGCGGGACGCTCGCGCAGCTGGCCTACCTCGGGCACCCGCCGATCCGGGTCGAGGAGGCCGTCCGCTCCCGCATGCCGACCCCCGAGGAGGCCGAGACCCTGCGCATGACGGGCGGGGTGCCGGTGCTCGCCATCACCCGCCGGATGCTGTCGCGCGCCGGCGTCATGGAGGTCTGCCGCGACATCGTGCTGCCCGCCGACCGGGTCGTCCTGGACTACTCCATCGACCTGTGACGCGGCCCGTGAGGAGGCCCATGGCACGACATGCGGCGCGGCGCGATCCGCGGAGCGCGCGCGGTCCCGGCCCGGTCAGCCCGCGAGCCGGGCCAGGGACCGCAGCGGCACGGGGAGCCACGACGGCCGGTTCCGCGCCTCGTAGCGGATCTCGTAGACCGCCTTGTCGAACTCGAACGCCCGCACCAGCGACGCGTGCTCGGCCGGGTCGGGCCCGCCCGCGGCCGCGTAGCCGGCGCAGAACGCCGCCCGGTTCCGCTCGGCCCACGCCTGGGCGCGCAGCTCCAGCGCGTCCGCCGCCTGCTGCGGCAGGTCCGTGTCCCTGACCAGCAGGAACCGCGCGGCGTACTCGAACGAGCGGAGCATCCCGGCGACGTCGCGCAGCGGGTGCGCGGGCGCCCGGCGCTCGGCGGGCGCGCGGGCCGGCTCGCCCTCGAAGTCGAGCAGCATCCACCCGGAGTCGGTCCGCAGGACCTGGCCGAGGTGGTAGTCGCCGTGCACGCGCTGGAACGGCAGCGGCACCGCCTCGGCGGCGACCCGGTCGAACACCTCGCGGATCGCGGGCGCGTACGGGCGCAGCTGCGGGACGGCGGCGGCGACCTGGTCGAGCTGCTCGTGCATCGCGAAGACGATCTCCCGCACCAGCTCGGGCGGCGCCTGCGTCACGCCGAACGCGGCGGCGAGGTCGCGGTGCACCTCGGCGGTGGCCGCGCCGAGCCGCTCGGCCTCGGCGGCGAAGTCGCCGCCGGCCGCCCCGGGGTCCTCGGCGGCCGCACCGGCGTCGTCAGCGGCGAACGCGGGCGGCGGTCCCGGCGGCGCCGGCTGCGCGAACCAGTCGCGGACGCTGGTGAGCGCGAGCTGCCAGCCGTCCGTCGCGGTGCGCAGGAACTCCGACAGCAGCGCGAGCGTGGCCGGCTCGCCCTCGCCGGACTCCGCGCCCGCGGCCCCCAGCGCGCCCGGTGCCAGCTCGATCCAGCCGTGCACGCTCGGGATGTGCTCGGAGCCCCGCCGCGAGAGCGCGAGGTTGACCTCCAGGTCGGGGCTGACGCCGGGGGACAGGCGGCGGAACAGCTTGCAGATGTAGGCGTCGCCGAAGATCAGCGAGGTGTTGCTCTGCTCGGCCGGGATCGGCGTGCCGTCCAGGTCCGTGCGGATGCCGGTGCCGGGCGCGCGGCGGAAGGTCAGCGGCCCGACCGTCCGCTCGTCCGCCATGAGGCCGAGCAGCGGGCGCGTCAGCTCGGTGTCGTGCGCGGCGTCGTAGACGTAGCCGGTGATCCCCTGCTCGGGGTCGTCCAGCCGCCCGATCGCGACCGGCGCCAGATGCTCGGGCAGGTCGCGGCGGACGCCGAGGAGGAGCTGGTAGTGGTCGGTGGCGCCGTCCTGGCGGACGTCGATGACGAGGTGGTGCAGGGCGGGGTCGCCGGCGCGGAGCTCGGTGGCGGTGCCGATGGCGAGCTCGCGGATGGGGCCGTCCTTGCCGCCGAACCAGCGCTGCCGGGGCAGCCAGCCGGACAGGAGCCGGACGAGGGAGTCGTCGGTCGGCAGATCGGACGGCGCCACGGTCACATCACTCCCTCTCCCTGCTCCTGCTCGTCCGGCGGCGGCGGAAGCAGGAACCAGTAGAAGCCGTGGCCCGGCAGGGTCAGCAGGTAGGGCAGCTCGCCGATGGCCGGGAACTGCACGCCGCCCATGCACTCGATCGGGGACGAGCCCCGGAAACGCCGCAGGTCGAGTTCCACGGGCTGCGGGAACCGCGAGAGGTTGTTCACGCACAGGACGGTGTTCGTGCCGCCCCACTGGTTGGCGTCCCCGCCGTTGATCTCGCGGGTGAAGGCGAGGACGGAGGGGTTGGAGGCGGACAGTTCGACGTAGGAGCCGACGCCGAAGACGGGGTGGCGCTGCCGGATCTCG
>NZ_JBEUPD010000034.1:0-91561 GCF_040492135.1 Actinomadura sp. NPDC000600 | reverse complement strand
CCGACCCCCCACCCACCCCCCGCGCCCCCGACCGCGACCAGCAGCGATTTCTCCCCGACGGCGACCGCCAAGTTCTCCACGACGGAGTAATCGGGGCCGAGCGCGACGGGGGTCCCCGGTCGCGCGTCCGCCCCGTCCGGCAGCCGGACCGGGCCGGCGGGACGGGCGATCCAGGCATGGCGCCCGGACGCCACCACTCCCCCAGAAAGCCGGATCTTCACCCGCCCCATGATCCTCCCGGCGGCCGCACCCGCCAACGGATTTCCGCGCGTCCGGCGATCGGTGTGGTTTTCTGTGGTCATGTACGACGTGGTCATCGCGGGCGGCGGGCACAACGGGCTGGTCGCGGCCGCCTACCTGGCACGCGCCGGGAAGCGCGTGCTGGTGCTGGAACGGCTCGGGCACTTCGGCGGGCTGGCGGTCTCGGCGCGGATCTTCCCCGGCGTGGACGCCCGCGTCTCGCGGTACTCCTACCTGGTGAGCCTGCTGCCGTCGCGGATCGTCCGCGACCTCGGCCTGGGCGTCGAGCTGCGCGGGCGGCGGTTCTCCTCGTACACGCCGGTCGGCAGAGGCGGGCTGCTGGTCGACAACGGGGACCCCGCGCGGACGGCGGCGTCCCTGGGGGCCGACGCCGACGCCTGGCGCCGCTTCTACGCGATGGCCGGACACGTCGCCGAACGCGTCGCGCCGACCCTGCTGGAACCGCTGCGCGACCGCGCGGAGCTGCGGAAGGCGGTGGACGACGAGGAGGCCTGGCGCGACCTGTTCGAGCGGCCCATCGGCGACGTCGTGGACGAGCGCTTCGCGGCCGACACCGTGCGCGGCGTCGTCCTCACCGACGCGCTGATCGGCACGTTCGCGGACACCTCGGACCCGGCGCTCCTGGCCAACCGCTGCTTCCTCTACCACGTCATCGGCGACGGGACCGGCGACTGGAACGTGCCGGTCGGCGGCATGGGCGCGGTCACCGGGGCTCTCGCCGACGCCGCCCGCGCGGCCGGGGCGGAGCTGCGGTCCGGGATGGAGGTCCTGCACGTCGACCCGGCCGGGGAGGTGGCGTTCCGGGACGCCGAAGGCGCCGAGCACGCCGTCTCGGCCCGATGGGTGCTGGTCAACATGCCCCGGGAGCGCTCGGCCGAGGGATCGCAGCTGAAGGTGAACATGGTGCTCTCGCGGCTCCCGCGACTGCGCGACCCGTCCGTCCGGCCGGAGGAGGCGTTCGCCGGCACCTTCCACATCAACGAGAGCCGGCGGCAGCTCGACGCGGCCTACAGGGACGCCCGCGAGGGCCGCGTCCCGGCCGTTCCGCCCGCCGAGGTGTACTGCCACTCGCTGACCGACCCGTCCATCCTCGGCCCGGACCTGCGGGAGGCCGGGGCGCACACGCTGACGCTGTTCGGCCTGCACATGCCGGCGCGGCTGTTCCGGGCGGATCCCGAAGGCGCGCGCGCCGCGGCGCTGCGCGCGACGCTGGCGTCCTTCGACTCGGTGCTCGCGGAGCCGATCGAGGACTGCCTCCTGCGCGCGCCGGACGGCACGCCGTGCCTGGAGGCGAAGACGCCCGTCGACCTGGAGGACGAGGTCGGCCTCCCCGGCGGCCACATCTTCCACCGCGACCTGTCGTGGCCGTTCGCCGAGGCGGCGGAGGAACGCGGGCGGTGGGGCGTCGAGACCGAGCACCCGCGCGTGCTGCTGTGCGGGGCGGGCGCCCGGCGGGGCGGCGGCGTCAGCGGCATTCCGGGCCACAACGCGGCCCGCGCCGTCCTGGGCGCCGGTCAGTAGCGCCCGCAGGCCCGGTGCAGGGCCGCGGCCACGGCCTCCGGGTCGTAGGACGGCAGCACGGCGGCCAGGTGGCCGTCCGGGCGCACGATGTGCACGGTGTCGGGGCCGGCGCGCAGGGCCGTCCGCAGCACCCCGCCGGTGTCGATGCCGTCCAGCGCGTGGACCCGGTGCGGGATGTCGGTCGGCAGCCCCCCGGCGCGCTCGCCCTGGGTGAGGACCACGAACCGCGTGCCGAACAGGCGGCGCAGGCGGGTCGGCTCGCCGTCCACGACGCAGCGGCCGTCCGGGCAGAGGACGCCCGGCACCGGCGGCCGGACGGCCCCGGGGCCGCGCGGGAAGTCCTCCCCCGGCCCGGCGGGCGTGGTCAGCGGCGAGTCCAGGTACCAGAACGGCTCGGCGAGCCTGCCCGAGTCGATGATCGTGCGGGGGTCCGGGTGCGTCCGGGCCGCCTCCAGGGCCGCCAGGCGGCGGGCCCGCTGGTCCGGGGTCTGCGGGACGAGGAACTCCATCGTCCGCGTCGTCACCCGCAGGTTCTCCTCGGCCGCCGCCCGGCGCTCGGTGTCGTAGCTGTGCAGGAGCCCGTGCGGGGCCAGGCCGCGACGGACCAACGCGAGCTTCCAGGCGAGGTTCTCCGCGTCCTGGATGCCGGAGTTCAGGCCGCGGGCGCCGAACGGCGCGTAGAGGTGGGCCGCGTCCCCGGCCAGGAACGCGCGCCCGGACGCGAACGCCGCCGCGCACCGCTCGTGGAACCGGTACACGGTCGCCCACACGATCTCGTACGGGGCGCCGCCGGTGATCCTCCGGATGCGGGCGTCCAGCGCGCCCGACCTCCGCTCGGCGTCGAGGTCGAGGTCGGCGGGGACCTGCCAGTCGATGCGCCACGTCCGGTCCGGGCACTGGTGGACCAGGACCTGGCGCCCCGGGTTCCACTCCGGGTCGAAGTAGAACCGCCGCTCGCTCGGGAACGGCAGGTCGGCCCGGATGTCGCAGATGAGGAACCGGTCGGCGAAGGTGCGGCCGGGGAATCCGATGCCGAGCAGCTCCCGGACGGCGCTGCGCCCGCCGTCCGCGCCGACCAGGTGGGTGCCGCGCACCGCGCCCCCGCCTTCGGCGCGGGCCTCGACGCCGTCCTCGTCCTGGCGCACGCCGCTGACGCGGTGTCCGTACCGGACGTCGACGAGCGGTTCCGCGGCGGCGAGGTCACGGAGCCGCGCCTCGACCTCCGCCTGGGAGATGTTGATCCAGGGCGGCACGGCGCCGCGCCCGGCGCCGGGGAAGGTGACGGCGAACAGCTCGTCGCCGCGGTGGTAGGTGCGGCCGGTCGTCCAGGTCACGCCGCGCGCGATCATCGGCTCGGCGCACCCGACGCGGTCGAGCACGTCGAGGACGTCGCGCTGGAAGCAGATCGCCCGGGATCCGGACGGGTCGCGGCGGGCGGCGGCCTCCAGCACCACGGCCGGCACGCCGTGCCGGGCCAGCAGCAGCGCCGTGACCAGGCCCACGGGCCCCGCACCCACGACGACGACCGGTTCGCTGTCGCTCACGGCTCCACCCGATCACGTCGCGGCGTTCCCGGCCACCTCCCGCGCGTTCTCGGCGGCCCGCTCGATCGTCCGGTCGGCGACGCGCCGGTCCTGCCAGCCGCGCACGTCGGTGCCCTTGCCGGGCTCCAGGCTCTTGTAGATGTCGAAGAAGTGCGCGATCTCGTCGAGGATGTGCTCGTGGACGTCCCGCAGGTCGCGGATCCCGGCGTAGCGGACGTCCCCGGCGGGCACGGTGAGGATCTTGGCGTCGGGACCGCCCTCGTCGTGCATCCAGAACACCCCGACGCTGCGCACCCTGACCACGCAGCCGGGGAAGGTGGGCTCCTCCAGCAGCACCATCGCGTCCAGCGGGTCGCCGTCCTCCGCGAGCGTGTCCGGGATGTAGCCGTAGTCCAGCGGGTACTGCGTCGAGGTGAACAGCATCCGGTCGAGCCGGATGCGGCCGAGCCGGTGGTCCATCTCGTACTTGTTGCGCGATCCCCGGGGGATCTCGACGATCATGTCGATCTCCATGAATCCCTCCCCAAGGGGAGCACTACCCCACAAGCCGGGCGGCCACCTCGGGCCGGCAGCAGGTTTCGGCGGTCGGGTGTCGGGAGGCGGGCGCCGGGAGGCGGCGGTCTCAGTGCGCGGCGGCGTTCCAGTCGGCGCCGGAGCCGATGGCGACCTCCAGGCCGACCGTGAGCGGGTAGGCGGTCGTCATCCCGGTCCGGACGATCTCCCGCACCGCGCCCTCCTCGCCGGGCGCCACCTCCAGGACGATCTCGTCGTGCACCTGGAGCAGCAGGCGGCTGGCGAGCCCGGCCGCGGTGAGCGCGTCGTCCACCCGCAGCATCGCGATCTTGACGATGTCGGCGGCGGAGCCCTGCACCGGGGCGTTCAGCGCCATCCGCTCGGCGGTCTCGCGGCGCTGCCGGTTCTCGCTGTTCAGGTGGGGCAGGTAGCGGCGGCGGCCGAGGATCGTGCGGGTGTAGCCGGTGGCCCTGGCCTCGGCGACGACGTAGGCGAGGTAGTCGCGGACGCCGCCGAGCCGCTCGAAGTAGGCGTCCATCAGCGGGCGCGCCTCGGCCACCGCGATGCCGAGCTGCTTGGCCAGGCCGAACGCCGACAGCCCGTACGCCAGCCCGTACGACATCGCCTTGATCCTGCGGCGCATGTCCGGGGTGACGGCCCCCGGGGCGGCCCCGAAGACCTGCGCGGCCATCGTGGTGTGCAGGTCCTCGCCGGACGCGAACGCCGCCAGCAGGGTCGGGTCCTGCGACAGGTGCGCCATGACGCGCAGTTCGAGCTGCCCGTAGTCGGCCGTCATCAGCGACTCGTGGCCCTCGCCGGGGGTGAAGGCGCGGCGGATGCGCCGCCCGTCCTCCGTCCGGACGGGGATGACCTGCAGGTTCGGCTCGGCGGAGCTGAGCCGGCCGGTCGCGGCGACGGTCTGCTGGAAGCTCGTGTGGATGCGGCCGTCCGCGCCGATCTCCCGGATGAGCCCGGCGACCGTGGAGCGCAGCCGCGCCTGGTCGCGGTGGCGCAGCAGGACCTGCGGCAGGCCGTTGTCGGTCCGGGTGGCGAGCCAGGTCAGCGCGTCCAGGTCGGTGGAGTACCCCGACTTGATCTTCTTGGTCCGGGGCAGGTCGAGCTCGCCGAACAGCACCTCCTGGAGCTGCTTGGTCGAGCCGGGGTTGAAGCGGCGCCCGGCGATCCCGGCGGCCTCGTCGGCGGCCCGCTCCATGGCGTCCGCGAAGTGCCGTTCCAGCTCGTGCAGGAGGCCGGCGTCCACGTGCACCCCGGCGCGCTCGGCGCGGGCGAGCAGGCGCGACAGCGGCAGCTCGACGTCCCGCAGGACCTCGTCCATGCCCGTGGACGCCAGGTCCGCGGCGAACACCCCGGCCAGGTCGAGGACGGCGCGGGCGCTCTGCATCAGCCCGGCCGCGCCCTCCTCGGACGGGCGCCGCCCGAGGTGGCGGCCCGCCAGGTCGGCGATCGCGTAGGCGGCGAGGCCGGGCAGCAGGAGGTAGGCGGCCATCGCGGTGTCGGTGGCGATCCCGTCGAGGCGCAGGCCGTGCTCGCCGAGGACGCGCAGCAGCGACTTCACGTCGTGCAGCGCCTTGGGCCGGTCCGCGTCGGCCAGCCAGGCGGCGAAGGCCCGCTCGTCCTCCGCGGCAAGGGCGGCGGGCTCGAACGACGCCGCGTGCCCGTCGCCGGCGGCCAGCGCGATCCGGTCGATGCCGCCCGCGCCGCGCGCCCACGTGTAGTCGGCGGCGAGCCCGGTCAGGCGGGTCGCGTGAGCGTCCAGCCAGCCGGGCAGCTCGCCCGGCTCCAGCTCCCGCCCCAGGATCGGCTCCGGCCCGTCCTCCTCCGGGGGACGTCCGCCGCCGGGGTCGGCGGCGAACAGGCGCTGGCGGAGGCTGGCGTTGCGGAACTCCAGCTCGTCGAGCAGGGAGGTGAAGGCGGCCAGGTCGTACGGGCGCCGCCGCAGGTCGGCGGGCGCCACCGGGAGGTCGAGGTCGCGGACGAGCTCGGTCAGCCGCCGGTTCAGCCGAACCGTTCCGGCGGCGGCGCGCAGCTTCTCCCCCGCCTTGCCCTTCACCTCGCCGGCGCGCTCCAGCAGGGCGTCGAGCGACCCGAACTCGCGGACCCACCTGGCGGCCGTCTTCTCCCCGATCCCGGGGATGCTCGGAAGGTTGTCGGACGGGTCGCCGCGCAGCGCCGCGAAGTCGGGGTACTGGGCCGGGGTCAGCCCGTACCTCTCCTGGACCGCGCCGGGCGTGTACCGGATCATCTCCGACGCCGTCCGGTAGTAGTACAGGACGGTGACGCGGTCGCTGACGAGCTGGAGCACGTCCCGGTCGCCGGTGACGATCAGCACGTCCATGCCGCCGGCCTCCGCGGCCGCCGCCAGCGTCGCGATGACGTCGTCGGCCTCGTAGCCGGGGGCGCGCAGCACCGGCACGCTCATCGCGGCGAGCAGCCGGTCCAGGATCGGGAGCTGGCTGCCGAACTCGCTCGGCGACCGCGCCCGGGTCGCCTTGTAGTCGGGGAACGCCTCGGTGCGGAACGTCTGCCGGGAGACGTCGAACGCGACGGCCGCGTGCGTGGGGCGCTCGTCCCGCAGGACGTTGGCGAGCATGTTGGCGAACCCGTACACGACGTTGGTCGGCTGCCCGGAGGCGGTGCTGAAGTTCTCGACCGGCAGCGCGTAGAAGGCTCGGTAGGCCAGCGAGTGGCCGTCCAGGAGCAGCAGGCGGGGCCGGTCGGTCATGCGTCACATCCTGGCACCGGGGGCCGGGGCATGAAACCGCCCGCGGGGGTGTTGGCACCGGCATGACCAAGATCGAACTGGGCCGGCTCGGGATCTGGTGCCCCTGGCCGCTCCTGGACCCGGAACTGGCCAGAGACGTCGAGGAGCTCGGCTACGGCGCGATCTGGATCGGGGCCTCGCCCGGCGATCCGGACATCGCCGGGCGCGTCCTCGCCGCGACCGACCGCATCGTGGTCGCCACCGGCATCGTGAACATGTGGAGCACGCCGGCCGAGGAGGCCGCCGCGGGCTACCACCGGCTGAACGACGCGCACGGCGGCCGCTTCCTGCTCGGCGCCGGCATCGGCCACCGGGAGCGGGACCAGGAGTACCGCAGCCCGTACGAGACGATCGTGGACTACCTCGACCGGCTGGACGCCGGGAACGTCCCGGCGGAAGGGCGGGTCCTCGCCGCGCTGGGGCCGAAGGTGCTGCGGCTGGCGGCAGAGCGCGCCGCAGGCGCCCACCCGTACCTGACCACGCCCGAGCACACCAGGTCGGCGCGGGAGGTCCTGGGGGCCGGCCCGCTGCTCGCGCCGGAGCAGAAGGTCGTGCTCGAACCCGATCCGGTACGCGCCCGCGCGATCGCCCGGGAGACCCTGGGCCGCTACCTCGGCCTGCGCAACTACGTCGCCAGCTTCGAGCGGCTGGGGTTCACCGGCGACGACTTCGCCGGCGGCGGCAGCGACGCGCTCGTGGACGCCCTGGTCGCGCACGGCGACGCGGCGGCGGTGACCGAGCGGCTGACCGCCCATCTGGACGCGGGGGCGGACAGCGTCGCCGTCCAGGTGCTGACCGAGCCGGGCGGCGACCCCCGTCCCGCGCTGCGGGCGATCGCCGACGTGATGCTCTGACCTTGTTTCCGACCAGGGGCCGTGGCGGGGGCCGCACAAGGTGAGGGACGCGCCCTGTGCGGGGCGCGTCCCTCGGGGTGAGCGGTCCTGCCGGAGTCCTACCGGGTCGCGTGGTTGCCGATCTCGTCGGGCACCATGCGCTTCCTGGGCTGCGCCTGCCGGCGGGCGAGCTCGTTGCCGTTGACCGTCAGGGTGCTGTGCGCGAACAGCTCGGTGACGGCGGAGGTGGCGTCGATCATCTGGTCGAAGCCCTTCAGGTCCACGTTGTCGTAGGTGTCGCAGGCCTGGTGGTAGCACGGGTCGTAGGCGAGGCCCGCGGTTCCGCCGTACACCTTCGCCTGCTCGGGGGTCTTGATGCCCTCGGCGCCGGTGAACAGGCCGCCGGCGGGGATGCCGACGGAGATGAAGGCGTCGTAGTCGGAGCGCCCGTTGAACGGCGTCGGGTCGGTGGCGAGCTTGCGCTTGGCGAAGTAGTCGGTGAACGCCTTCTCGATCGCGCCGGAGCCCGCGGGGGCCTCCACGTTGTTCTCGCCCGCGCTGTTGTCGCCGTCGTAGACGAAGTTCACGTAGTTGGGCGAGGCGAGCATGTCGAAGTCGAGCATCAGGGCGACCTTGGCGCGCTCGGCCTCCGGGAGGTTGTCGACGTAGTACTGCGAGCCGAGCAGGCCCTCCTCCTCGGCGCCCCAGAAGGCGAACCGCACCTTGTTGTGCACCTTGGAGCCGAGCTTGTTGATCTGCTTGGCCATCTCCAGCAGCGTCGCGGTGCCCGAGCCGTCGTCGTTGATGCCCGGTCCGGCGGTGACGCTGTCGTTGTGCGCGCCCACCACCACGACGTTGTCGGCCCTGCCGCGCTTGGTGTCGGCGATGACGTTGGCGGCCTTGCGCCGGTCGTTCAGGGTGTCGGTCTTCACCCGGAGCGTGACGCCGCCGTTCTGCGCCTGCTGGACGAGGGCCTTGCCGACCGCGTTCGTCGGGCCGACCACCGGGATGCCGTACGGCTTGGTCAGCGTCCCGCCGACCGGGCCCGGCTGGTCGGGCAGCTGGTAGATGACGACGGCGGCCGCGCCGGCGGCGATGGCGTTGTCGGTCTTCAGGGAGAAGAAGCAGCCGCCGCGCTGGATCAGCGCGATGTGGCCCTTCGGGAACCCGGCGAAGTCGCCGGCCTCGCAGCCGCTGCCGTCCCCGGTCGCCTCCGGGTCGACGGGCGTGGCCGCGGCGGTGACGTCGCCCGACCCGGAGTACTGGAGCGTCTCGAAGTCGCTGTGCGGCGCGAAGGTCTTCGGAGTGGGCGCGGTCTCGGCGAGGACCGGCTCCGACCGCTCCTCCCAGTAGTCGAACTCGAACTCCTGGACCGTCGGGGTGTATCCGGCCCGCTTGAGCTGGTCCGCGATGTACTTGATGGTGATCTTGTTACCGGGGAGCCCCGCGGCCCGGTTGCCGCCGTTGGCATCCGAGATCTTCTGCAGGTTCAGCTGGTGGTGCCGGACGTTCTTCAGCGTGACCAGCTTGGCCAGCTTGGACTGGGCCGGCCCGGCGGCTTGGGAGGGCACCGCGGCCACGGTGGTGGCGGCGAGCGACAACCCGGCGAGGACGGCTAGCGCGGCTCTGCGCATGCTCGGTCTCCGTTGGTGGGGGGACAAAGTAAACCGAAGCCTGACATGCGTCATTTTTTGCAACAAGACACGACTCTGCATCGAAACGGCCAATATTGGCCTCGTTTTTCACGGCGGTCCCACGTCCGCCGCACCCCGGCCGGTTTCTCCGGGACCGGTCCACGAACCTCCGCCGAGTTGATCATTAAGCCCCGGAAAACATCCGGAAAACAAGATCATCTATTTCCGGATCTGGCCGCTGACCTGCGACGACATCGCGGAGGAGACGAGCGTTGCGCAGGCGCCGCGGGCCCGGGCGGCGCGTGCGCGCGGCGTCGGCCGCGGGGACGCTCGGGCGCCCCGGTTCACGCGGTGCACGCGAGAGGTCACAAGTCGCCGCAGGTGAGGCCACTGGTACCCGGCAAATCGAACTAAGTATGCTCCGGTGCCGCCAGGTCGGTCGGGGACGACCGGGATCGAGGACGATCAGGAGTGTGGGCCGGTGACGAAGCCCGAGCAGGTTCATGGCTCCCATGAGCGGGCGCGTACGCGGCCGGTCGGGCGGCGGATCGCGATGCTGCTCGCCATCCCGCTCGCCGCGCTGGTGGCGCTGTGGGCGTTCTCGGCCGGGACGACGCTGTCCGCCGCGCTGCAGCGGACCGACTTCACGCGGATGTACAAGGACATCGGGCTGCCCGCCGGCGCCGTCATCGGGACGCTCCAGCGCGAGCGCGCCGCCGCCGTCGTCGTGCTGAAGGCGCGGACCGGCGCCAGCGCCCGGGCCTACGAGGGCGTCGCGGGCAGGACCGACGCCGCCGTGGCGGCCTTCCGCTCGTCGGCCTTCAAGCCCGACCTCAGGGACGCGATGAGCCCGGAGATCTGGGAGCGCATGAAGGCGCTGAGCGCCAGCCTCGACCAGCTCGAGCCGCTGCGGACCCAGATCACCCAGGGCGCGGCCAGCACGGTGCAGGCCATCGACGCCTACAGCGGCTTCTCCGACACGACGTTCCGGCTGCTGACGACGTTCGTCAGCGTCGACGACACCTCCGTCTACCGGCAGAGCTCCGGGATCATGCACTTCTCGTGGGCGAGCGACTTCATGCTGCGCGAGGACGCCCTGCTGTCCGCGGTCGGCGCGCACCGGCTGAACGCGGCCGAGCGCATGGCCTTCGCGGGCTGGGCCGGCAACCGGGAGGAGTTCCTCTCGCTCGCCCGCGCCGAGGTGACCGGCGAGATCTCCCGGGTCATGGAGGGGGTCGCCACGTCCTCCGCCTACGGCAGCTTCACCTCGATGGAGAGCCAGATCCGCTGGCAGGGCCTCAGCCCGGGCGTCCGGGAGTGGCGGGCGGTCACGCAGGAGCTGACGCCGCTGTGGCAGAAGGCCTCCTCCCGCGCCGGCGACGTCCTGAACGACGAGCTCGTCGGGCCCGCCGGACGGCAGATCATGCTGCGCTTCTTCCTGGCCTGCGTCGTGGGCCTGCTGATCGTGGCCGCCTCGGTCGCGGTGCCGGTGCTGTTCGCCCGGCGGCTCGCGCAGGAGCTGCGCGACCTGCAGGCGTCGGCGCAGCGGCTCGCGCACGAGCGGCTGCCCGCGGTCGTGGCCCGGCTGCGGCGCGGCGAGAAGGTCGACGTCGACGCGGAGGCGCCGCGCCCGGAGCCTGGGCGCACGCGGGAGATCGCCCTGGTCGCCGACGCGTTCGACGCCGTCCAGCGGACGGCCGTGAGCACCGCGGTCGGCGAGGCCGAGCTGCGCGCCAGCATCAACCGGGTCTTCGTCAACCTGTCGTGGCGCAGCCAGTCGCTGCTGCACCGGCAGCTGCGGCTGCTGGACCAGATGGAGCGGCGCGCGTCCAGCCCCGAGGAGCTGGACGACCTGTTCCGCCTCGACCACCTCACCACCCGCATGCGGCGGCACGCCGAGGGCCTGGTCATCCTGTCCGGGTCGCCGACCGTCCGCGCCTGGGACCATCCGGTCGCCGCGGAGGACGTGGTGCGGGCCGCGATCGCCGAGGTGGAGGACTACACGCGGGTGGAGGTGACCGGCGCGTCGTCGGCCGCGGTCACCGGCGACGTCGTCGCCGACGTCATCCACCTGCTCGCCGAGCTGATCGAGAACGCGGCGTCGTTCTCCCCGCCGGCCACCGAGGTCACCGTCAAGATCGAGTCCGTGGCCAACGGGCTGGCCGTGGAGGTCGTCGACCGCGGCGTCGGACTGGAGGCCGACGAGCTGGAGGAGCTGAACCGGCGGCTCGCCAGCGCCGTGGAGTTCGACCTGGTCGACACCGAGCGGCTCGGCCTGTTCGTCGTCGCGCGCCTCGCCGCCCGGCACGGGATCCAGGTGTCGCTGCAGCCGTCCCCGTACGGAGGGACGACCGCGATCGTCCTCGTGCCGCACGCGCTGGTCGTCTTCGACGACGACTGGCACATGGGCCGCGGCCACGCCGGTGCGCCGCAGCCGGTCGGGTCGGCGGCGTCCGCGGGCATGGGCCCGGCACGGCTCGGCCGCCCGTCGCGTCCGGCGCTGCCCGGCCGGATCGTCCAGGACCGGACGTCCGGCGAGCCCGCCGGGCTGCCCGCCGGGCGGGGCCCCGTGCCGCCGCCGGCGCCGCCGCCCGAGCCGCTCCTCGACCCGCCCCTCGACCAGGCACGGCCGTTCGCGGACCGTGAGCCGCCGAACGGCGCCGGACCGGAGCCGGGCGGGGTGGAGGACAGCGAGGTCACGGGACGGCTCCCGCGCCGGGTCCGGCAGGGCTCCCTGGCCCCGCAGCTGCGCGGGCGGTCCGCGCCGCGGCACGCCCAGCCCGCCCCGGCGGGCGAGGACGACTTCGAAGAACCGAGCCCGGAGCTCAGCCGCGACCTGATGGCGTCGCTGCAGTCGGGATGGCTGCGCGGCAGGGTCGACGACGAGCCGGGCGAACTGGATCCACGCGATGAATGGGGGGAGTCATGATGCGGCAGGGCAACGCCGGCGGTGAACTCGACTGGCTGCTCGACGATCTGGTGCAGCGGGTCGGGGAGGTCCGCCAAGCCGTCCTGCTGTCCAGGGACGGGCTGGTCATGGGCGCCTCCGGGGACGTCACCCGCAAGGACGCCGAGTTCCTCGCGGCGCTGTCGTCGGGCTTCCACAGCCTGGCCAACGGCGCCCGCGAGCACTTCCAGGCCAAGCAGGTGCGGCAGACCGTCGTCGAACTGGACGGCCTGCTGTTCTTCGTCATGCCCGCGGGCAACGGGAGCTGCCTCGCCGTGCTGAGCGACGCGGGCGGCAACGCGGGGCTGGTCGCCTACGAGACGACCATGCTGATCAAGCGGGTGCGGCGCACGCTGTCGACCCAGCCGCGCGGCGCCGAGGCGCAGGATCCGCCGGTCCGCTCGGGCGCGTCAGGCTAGAGCCGGCCGTGGAGAGCCCGAGAGAGCGCTGGGTCGGGTCGGACGCCGGCCCGGTCGTCCGGCCCTACGCGGTGACCCGCGGGCGCACCCGCCCCCGCGGGCTCGTCCTGGACCTGGTGGCCATCCTCGTCGCGACCGGCCGGACCCCGGCCGACCGCGTCTGGCTGTCGCGCGAGCAGCGGCGGCTGCTGGAGCTGTGCCGGCGGCCCTCCACGCCCGCCGACCTCGCCTCGGAGACCGACCTGCCGCTGCGGGTCGTGCAGATCCTGCTGGAGGACCTGTACCAGTACGGCCTGATCGAGGAGATGCCGCAGGCCGCGCAGACCGAACGTCCCGACCCCCGCATCCTCATGAGAGTGCTCGATGAACTCCGCCGCCTTTGACCCGACCGCCGGCGCGCACGGGCGCGACGACGACGTCCCGCTCCACACCCTGAAGGTCCTGGTGGCCGGCGGCTTCGGCGTCGGCAAGACCACGCTGGTGAGCGCGGTGAGCGAGGTCCGCCCGCTGCGCACCGAGGAGGTCCTCACCGACGCCTCCGTGGGCGTCGACGACCTCGGCGGCGTGGAGGGCAAGACCACCACGACCGTGGCGATGGACTTCGGCCGGCTGACGTTCTCCGGCGGCGTCCGGCTGTACCTGTTCGGCACGCCGGGCCAGGAGCGCTTCTGGTTCATGTGGGACCAGATCGCCTACGGCGCGGTCGGCGCGATCGTCCTGGTCGACACGCGGCGGCTCAGCACGAGCTTCGCCGCCATCGACTTCTTCGAGCAGCGGGGGCTCCCGTTCGTCATCGCGGCGAACCGCTTCGAGGGCGCCCGCCGCTACACCGTGGAGGAGATCCGCGACGCGCTCGACGTCGACCGGGAGGTCCCGGTCATGATGTGCGACGTGCGGAGCCGGGAGGTGGCGCGCGGCGTCCTGGTGGCCCTCGTCGAGCACGCCCTGCAGTCGGCCCAGAACTAACCGGCCGCCATGCGGGCCACGATGAGGGACGCTAGCGCGGCGTAGGCGGCCGAGTCGTCCAGGCCGGTCTGCGCCTTGATCTCGCCGCGGTGGATGGACTCCATCACCTGCCCCGCGACGGCGCCGACGAACGCGGCGTCGCCGCCGGGGGCCGCCTCCCGGACGAGGCCCTGCACGCGCCGCACGGCGTACCGCGTGTTGCGCTTGTAGATCTCCCGCGCGGGGGCGAACGCATCCAGGTCGGCGAAGAACGCGGCGGACGCGGGGGCCAGCTCGTCGGAGATCGCCCGCAGGTAGGCGCCGACGCGCTCACGCGGGTCGGCGCTGCCGTCGAGCACGGCCTCCACGCGCTCGGTGGCCCGGCGGAAGAAGGCCCGCACCACGGCCACGATGATCTGCTCCCGGCTCGCCGCGACCGAGTAGAGCGTGCTCTTGGAGCAGTGCAGCCGCGCGGCCAGGTCCGCGACGCCCAGCTCGGCGAAGCCGTGCTCCAGGAAGAGCTCCATGAGCCGGTCGATCAGCACCTCGCGCCGCCGCGTCGCCCGGGTCGCCCGCTCGTCCACCGAGGTCATGACGGCGAGAGTACCAAATCGGGTTCGCCAGTACTGTCTTTGGTACTGTTGGCCTGCCGAAAGGAGACCGCCCATGCCCGCCACCCGGCACCTGCCGACCTCCGAGTCCGAGGACCTGATCGCGCTCACCCGCGAGATCGCGGCCAAGGAGCTCGCGCCGCGCGTCGACGACGCCGAGCGGACCGGGGCGTTCCCCCGCGAGGTGTTCGCGACGCTGGGCCGGGCGGGGCTGCTGACGCTGCCGTACCCGGAGGAGTTCGGCGGCGGCGGCCAGCCCTACGAGATCTACCTCCAGGTCCTGGAGGAGATCGGGGCGGCCTGGGCGAGCGTCGGCGTCGGCGTCAGCGTGCACGCCCTGTCCTGCTTCCCCCTCTTCGCCTACGGCACCGACGAGCAGCGCGCCCGGTGGCTGCCCGACATGCTCTCCGGCGAGCGCCTCGGCGCGTACTGCCTGTCGGAGGCGCACGCGGGCTCCGACCCGGCCGCGATGCGCGCCAAGGCCGTCCGCGACGGCGACTCCTACGTCCTCAACGGCGCCAAGGCCTGGACGACCCACGGCGGCAAGGCCGACTTCTACACCGTCATGGCCCGCACGTCGGCGGAGAAGTCGCGCGGCATCTCCTGCTTCCACGTCCCCGCCGGCACGCCCGGCCTGGAGTTCGACGCGCCCGAGGACAAGATGGGCCTGATGGGCTCCACCACCGCGACCGTCCGGCTGGTGGACGCCCGCGTCCCCGCCGACCACCTGATCGGCCACGAGGGCCAGGGCCTGTCCATCGCCCTCGCCGGCCTGGACGCGGGCCGCCTCGGCATCGCGGCCGTCGCCACCGGCCTCGCCCAGGGCGCGCTCGACACCGCCGTCGCCTACGCCAAGGAGCGCGAGGCGTTCGGCAAGGCGATCATCGACCACCAGGGGCTCGCCTTCGTCCTGGCCGACATGGCCGCCGCCGTCGAGTCGTCCCGCGCCACCTACCTGGCGGCCGCCCGCCTCAAGGACGCGGACCGCCCGTACGGCCGCGAGGCGTCCATCGCCAAGCTGGTCGCCACCGACAGCGCCATGAAGGTCACCACCGACGCCGTCCAGGTCCTGGGCGGCGCCGGCTACACCCGCGACTTCCCGGTCGAGCGCTTCATGCGCGAGGCCAAGGTCATGCAGATCTTCGAGGGCACCAACCAGATCCAGCGCCTGGTGATCTCCCGCCACCTCGCCCGCTAGCCGGATTCGACGCCGCGCTCGCGTAGTTCGCGGCGGATGTCGGCGGCGGTGAACGGGGAGCCGTCGGCCAGTTCCTCGGGGGCGACGCCCTCGCGGGCCGCGTCCGCGTAGGCGTTCAGCAGGTCGTCCCTCGCGGCTTCGACCTGTTCCGCGAGGTCGCAGTACCGGGTGGTGGCGAGCTTGACCTTCGCGCCGGCTTCTTCAGGACCCATGCGGCACACCTACCCGAACCGGAGCGCATCGTTCATGGGTGGTTTGTGCGGCGTGTCACGGTCTGCCGTCGGCCGGGGACCTACCGTCGGGTCATGTGGCAGTTCGTCGTGTGGGGGCTCATGGGGGCGGCGGCCAACCGCACGCTGGCCTTCCTCGAGGCGAACCGGCGCGTGAAGGGGCCGCCGTGGCGGTACCCGAAGGGGCCGGGCGGCCGGTACTACCTGTTCGCGTGCGCCCTGCACTGCATGCTCGCCGCGATGGTGACCTCGGCGGCCGCGGCGAGCGATCTGATCGACGCGCCGTGGGCGGCGTTCGCGTGCGGTGCGAGCGCCCCGGCCGTCATGGCGAAGCTCGGGCGGTACGCGCTCTGGGCGCTCCCGCCGGGCCCGGACGGCGACGTTGAGGACGACGGGCCTGGCCAGGCCGGATGAATGGGGGATGCGATGCCGAGTCCTGAGCACGGCTGGAAGAGGCTGCTGGTGGCGTTCTCCGACGCGCCGGCCGCGGGCGGGCCGGGTTCGGCGGCGCCCGGCGGAGCGGGCCGGGCGCGGCGGCTGCTGGAGGCGTTCTCGGACGCCTCCCCCGCGTTCGCCGCCGGCGGCCTCGCTCCCGCGCCCTCGGCCGCGGCCGATCTCGGACGGGCGCTCGCGCGGGGGGTCGTGGCGTTCGGCGTCCTCGGCGCGGCGTGCACCGCGTGGGCGGCCGCGGCCACGGGGACGCCGGCCGCGGCGCTGGTCGCCGCGTTCACGTTCGCCGTGCTGGCCCTGTTCGTCGCGCCGCTGCTGGAGTTCGCGCGCGCCAGGGCCGCGGCGGCCCGGGCGCAGGTCGTCCGCGCGCGGTCCGCCGGCCGGGGCGAGCGGTTCAGGGAGAGCTTCTGGCACGCGCTCGGCTCCGACGAGCGCGACGCCGTCCGCGGCGTCGCGCGCCCGCGCACCTTCGGGCCGGGCGCGCCGGTCCTGCGGCAGGGATACCCGGCCGAATACGTCGTCGTCATCCACTCGGGCTGGACGAAGGTCCGCGTCGACCGGGCGGGCGAGGAGCTGATCGTGGCCGTCCGCGGCCCCGGCGACCTCATCGGCGAGCGCGCGCTGTTCGAGGGGGACGACTGGTCGGCCACCGTCATCGCGCTCGACACCGTCGAGGCGCTCGTCGTCGGCGCGGCGGACTTCCGGCGCGTCGTGGAGCGGTACCCGGGCGTGCAGTCGGTGCTGGAGAAGCAGGCGCACGACCGCACCGTCGAGGCGGCGGCCCGCACTTCGGGCACCGAGCTCGCCGACACCGAGCGCCGGCTGGCCGCGCTGTTCACCACGCTGTCGCCGGCGCGGGACGGGGTGCTCCCGCTGACGGGCACCGAGCTGGCGGGCTGGACGTCGTCGTCGCCGGCGGCGGTGGCCAGCGTGCTCCGCGAGTGGGACGGCGCGGGGCTCGTCCGCGCCGAGGACGGGACGATCAGCGTCCTGGACCCGGCCCGGCTGGAGCGGCTCACCGCGGCCGGCGGGCCGCGTCCGGAGGCCGTGTCCGGGACCCTCTTCCTCACGGGGCAGGACTGCACGGTCCTGTTCGCCGACGTGGTGGGGTTCGACTCCCCGGCCTGGACCGAGGCGGACCGCGCGGCCGTCCGGCGGGTGCTGTTCCGGTCGCTGGAGGAGTCGTTCGCCGCCGCCGGGGTGCCCTGGGCCGCCTGCCACCGCGAGGACCGCGGGGACGGGCTGCTGCTCGTTGTCCCGCCCGGGGTCCCGGTGAGCGCGGCGGCGGACCCGCTGGTGCGGGCGCTCGCCGAGCGCATCGCCCGGCACAACGGGGGCGCGGCCGAGGGCCTGCGCTTCCAGGTGCGGGTCGCGCTCGACACGGGCCCGGTCCTCGCCGGGCCGGACGGGATCAGCGGGGACGCGCTCTCCCGCGCCACCCGGCTGCTGGACGCGGACGTGCTTCGCCGGCGGATGGCGTCCGGCGCGGGCGTCCTCGGGCTCATCGCCTCCCCCGCGGTCCACCGGACGGTCGCCGGAAGCGCACCGGGCTTCGAGCCTGTCGAGCTGGACGGGCCCGGCACCGCGTGGCTGCGGATCCATCCGGCGGCGACGACGGAGGGATGACGCGGGAATCCGTGCTGACGGGTCAGTCCTCGTGACGGCGCAGGTGGTCTTCGAAGGTGGGCCGGCGGTCCTTCCGGAGCGACCAAAGGCGCACGGCCACGTACACGACCGGAGCCAAGACCACCCGTGCCGCTCGCCTGCACACGCCCTTGAGCAACCGCAGCGGGTGTCTCAGAGCTGCGGCGACGATGAGAACCGCCACGGCGGTGCGTCCGATCCCCGAAAAGTCATCAGAGTCCCGCTCCGCTTTCTCCACGCCACCTCCGTACGCCCACCACAACCGTACGGCGGCCTAGGTCCGGTCACCGGTCTCCTGACTAGAGGCGGACGTACTCGTAGTCGAAGGGGCGGCCGTTGATGCCGTTGCGGGGCGGGGCGATCCAGGCGGCGATCCTGCCGCGCTCGTGGACGGGCCGCATCAGCGAGCGGACATGGGTCTTGTCGACCTCCGTCGGGAGCCAGGCGCCCTTGCGCCGCTCCCACTCGGCGGCGTCGAGCACCTCGCCGTCCGGCGCGGCCTCGATGCCGGCGAACGCGCCGACCTTGCGGTTGAACGCGATGCTCGGCAGGCGGAGGCGCTGCGGGAGGCCCGCCTCGGACAGGATGCGGTTCCAGCGGTTGACGCCGCTCTGGCAGTCGGCGATGTACGCGCGGCGCAGGTCGGTGTTCAGGCCGACGAGCGCGGCGACCTCGGTCTCCCCGATGGCGCCGTCGACGAGGGCGTCCACCATGACGGCGTCGTCGGTGAGGCGGTGGTCGTCCTTGCGGCGGTCCTCCATCCAGCGCCCCTTGAGCCCGGCCGTGTAGTAGTTCGCGACGTTGCTGGACGTCTCGGAGCCGAACAGGTCGAGCGAGACGGAGTAGTGGAAGTTCAGGTACTTCTGGACGACGTCGAGGGAGATCCCGCCGTGCGGGGCGACGTCGTCGGTGTCGTGCTCCTTCATCAGCTCGACGGTCCGCTCGACGACCCGGTCGATGCCCGTGGTGCCGACCATCATGTGGTGGGCCTCCTCCTTGAGCATGAACTCGCAGGTGCGCGACAGCGGGTCGAAGCCGGACTCCTTCAGCGTGCCGAGCTGGTACTTGCCGTCCCGGTCGGTGAAGTAGGTGAACATGAAGAACGAGAGCCAGTCGGGGGTCTCCTCGTTGAAGGCGCCGAGGATGCGGGGCGACTCCTCGCTGCCGGAGTTGCGGTGCAGGAGCTCCTCGGCCTCCTCGCGGCCCTCGCGCCCGAAGTGGGCGTGCAGGAGGTAGACCATCGCCCACAGGTGGCGGCCCTCCTCGACGTTCACCTGGAACAGGTTGCGCAGGTCGTAGAGGCTGGGCGCGGTGGCGCCGAGGTTGCGCTGCTGCTCCACGGACGCGGGCTCGGTGTCGCCCTGGATGACGATGAGGCGCTGCAGGTCGGCGCGGTACTCGCCGGGGACCTTCTGCCAGGCGGGCTCGCCCTTGTGCGCACCGAACCCGATGCGGCGGTCGCCGTCGCGCTCGGCCAGGAAGATGCCCCACCGGTAGTCCTTCATGGCGACGTGCCCGAAGTGCGCCCAGCCCTCGCGCCCGACGTTCACCGCCGTGCGCAGGTAGACCTCCCGCGTCGGCAGCGCCGGGCCCATCGACTCCCACCAGGACAGGAAGTTCGGCTGCCAGGACTCCAGCGCCCGCTGGAGGCGCCGGTCCTCGTGCAGGTCGACATTGTTGGGGATCTTCTCGGTGTAGTCGGCGGTGGTCGCCATCGGTCAGACTCGCTTTCGGTCGAAGTCGGCGCGCCGGCCGGTGCCGTAGCGGCGCAGCGCGCCCTCGGGGCCCGAGGCGTTGGGACGGTTGAAGATCCAGTTCTGCCAGGCGGTGAGCCGGCCGAAGATCTTGGTCTCCAGGGTCTCGGGACCGGGGAAGCGGTAGTTGGCCTCCAGGCCGGTCAGCGCGTCCGGGCTGAAGCTCGCCCGCTCCTCGACGGCGATGCGGACCTCCTCGTCCCAGTCGATGTCGTCGGGCGCGAACGTGACGAGGCCGAGACGCTCGGCGTCGGCGGCCTCCAGCGGCTTGCCGGCGGCGTCCCGGACGGCGGCGAGGCCCTCGCCGTCGCCGAGGAACCGGGTCTCCAGCCGGGTCAGCCCGTTGCCCATCGGCAGCGGCCCGAGGTTCATCGCATCCACGGTGACGGCGGCGGGGTCGGCGTCCGGGTCGACGTCCTCGAAGACGCCGTCGAGCTGGTACACGCGGTCGGCGGCGAGCGCGAACTCCAGCAGCGACCCGGCGAAGCAGCTGCCCGGCTCGGCGAGCGCGATCAGGCTGCGGCTCGTCACGTCGAGGCGCTTGAGCGTCCGCTTGAGGTACAGGACGATCTCGTTCGCCAGCCAGTCGTCGCGGGCGTCCAGCAGGAGCCGGTCGTGGTCCAGGACGCGCCGCGCGTCTCCGCTGGTCCGGATGACCCACGTGCCGAGCTCCGGCTCGTTCGCGCGCAGGTCGAGGATCAGGTCGTCCAGTTCGCGGGTGACGGCGAGCGTCCAGAAGGCGGCGCCCTGCCGGTGGACGCCCGCGATGTCGGCGGGCGCGTCGGCCGCAGGGCCGGCGACGGTGATCTCGGCGGCGCCCGCGTCCCGGTCGAGCTCGGCGGTCACGTGCTCGTAGGCGACGGACGTGCCGGTCCGGGTCTTCTCCAGCGGCGTCAGGGCGATGCCCTCGGCACCCTCGGGGCGAGACGACCGGGCGGCCAATTCCCTCGCGCGCGCGGCGACGGTCTCGGCCCACGCCGTCCGGGGCACCGCCTCGTCGACCAGCCGCCACGCGACGGCCTTCTTGCCGCCCAGCCCTTCGGCCCTGGTGGAGAAGTAGTCGGCGCGGTCGCGGCGCACGTGCCGCTTGTCGGTCACCCGGGTCAGGCCGCCCGTCCCGGGGAGGACGCCCAGCAGCGGCAGCTCCGGCAGCGACACCGTGGACGACCGGTCGTCGACGAGCATGATGTGCTCGCAGGCGAGGGCCAGCTCGTAACCGCCGCCGGAGGCGGTGCCGTTGAGGGCGGCCAGGTAGGTCTGCCCGGAGTGGGCCGTCGCGTCCTCGATGCCGTTGCGGGTCTCGTTGGTGAACTTGCAGAAGTTCACCTTCCACGCGTGCGCGGACGCCGCCAGCATCCGGATGTTGGCCCCGGCGCAGAAGATCTTCTCCTTGCCGCTGGTGACGACCACCGCCCGCACCTCGGGGTGCTCGAACCGCAGCCGCTGGACGGCGTCGTACAACTCGACGTCCACGCCCAGGTCGTAGGAGTTGAGCTTCAGCTCGTATCCCGGGACGAGGCCGCCGTCCTCGTCCACGTCCATCGTCAGCGTCGCCACCGGGCCGTCGACGTCCAGCCTCCAGTGCCGGTAGCCGGACGGGTCCACCCGGAACTCCACGTGGGGGCCGCTCATGCGATGTCCTTCCGCCGGTGCCGTCTCCACCATGCTCCACAAATTCCATTCAATACGTCAAGAGTTTGTAGCACATCGACCCGTGCGGCCGCCCCGGGCGGAGCGGTCCGCGCGGACCCGTCAGGGCGTGCCGAGCAGGGTCGAGGCGAGTTCCCGGACGGCGAAGCGCCGCAGCTTGCCGGTGGGCGTCGTGGGGAGCTTGTCCACGACCAACACCTCGCGGGGGCGCTTGAAGGACGCGAGGCCCGCCCGGCAGAACGCGATCAGCTCGGTCGGCTCGGCGGCCGCCCCCTCCTTGAGGACGACGCAGGCGACGGGCTTGTCCAGGCCGTCGGCGTCCGGCAGCCCGACGACGGCGGCCATCGACACCGCGGGGTGCTCCAGCAGCCGGCCCTCCACCTCCGCCGGCGAGACCCAGATGCCGCCGGCCTTGAGCATGTCGCCCGTCCGGCCGAGGCAGGTGTAGTAGCCGTCCTCGTCCACCACGTAGGTGTCGCCCGTGCGCAGCCACTCCCCCTGGAAGACCTGCCGGGTCGTGTCGGTGCGGCACCAGTAGCCCGTCGCGATCGACGCGCCCTTCACCAGCAGCGAGCCGGGCGTCCCCGGCGGGACGTCGGCTCCGTCGGCGTCCACGACCCGCAGTTCGTAGCCGGGCACGGCCGTCCCGGTGGTGCCGGGCCGCACCTGCCCCGGGCGGTTGGACAGGAAGATGTGCAGGCACTCCGTGGAGCCGATCCCGTCGATGATCTCCACGCCGTACCGCGCGGTGAAGCGCCGGCACAGCTCGGCGGGCAGCGGCTCCCCCGCCGACACCGCCAGCCGGACCGACGCGAACGCCTCCACCGGGACCTCGGCGTTGAGGATCGCGGCGTAGAAGGTCGGGACGGCGAAGAACAGGGTCGGCCGGTATTCGGCCAGCCGCGCGGCCACCGAGGCCGGGGTCGGGCGGTCCGGGTCCAGGACCGCCGTCGCGCCGGCGGCTAGGGGGAAGAACAGCGAGTTGCCGATCCCGTAGGCGAAGAAGAGCTTGGCGACCGAGTAGCAGCGGTCGTCCGGCCGGATGCCGAGGACCTGGCGGCCGTAGGTCTCCACGACGTGGCGGATGTTGGCGTGCCGGTGCATCGCGCCCTTCGGCCGGCCCGTCGTCCCGGACGTGTAGAGCCACAGGGCGCTGGAGTCGTCCGACGTCGCGTAAGGCTCGGCCGGTTCGCCTCCATGGGCCCGCCCCTCGCGGACCAGGTCCTCGAAGGCGTCCACCCGCACGCCCGCCGGGGCGCGGAACGGCGCGTCGCCCTCCACCGCGACGCGCCGGACGCCGGGCGCGTGCGCGAGGGCCGACTCGGCGGCGACCGCGAACCGGCCGCTGACCAGCAGCACCCTGGCGCGCGCGTCGGCCAGCAGGGCGCCCAGCTCGGCGCCCGTGAGCATCGTCGACACCGGGACCGGGACGGCGCCGAGCCGCATCGCGCCCAGGATCGCGGCGGCCATGGACGGGCCGTCGGCCATGAACAGCACGACCCGCTCCTCGGCGCGCAGACCCCACCGTTCGAGGCCGGCGGCGATGCTCCCGGCCAGCTCGCCCAGCTCGGCGTAGCCGAGGTCGCCGCCCGGACCGGTCAGCGCCGTCCGGGCCGCGGCGCCCGGCTCGGACGCCGCCCGGAGCAGGTAGTCGGATGCGTTGAACGTGTCGGGCGGGACCGGTGCGGTCGCCGTTTCAGCGGTCATCGGGGTCTCCCCTCGCCGGGAACCGTGCCCCCAATGCTCTACATAGACGAAACGCTAGTCAATAGACTTGTGGAACGATGAGGCTTCACGCGGGTCCCGGCCGGAACCCGGCCGCGCCCGCGCGATACTGGTCAGCGTTCCATGGACGGGCGCGCCCGAGAAGGGCCACGAGGAGGAGCACATGGCCCCAACCGGCGAGGACGCGGCGCATCCGGAGCCGAGGTTCCGGCGACGGCGCGAACTCGGCGCGGCGAGCGCGCGGTCGCTGCTGCTGACCCTGCTGGGCGAGTTCGTCCTGCCCGGCGGCGAGCCGGTGTGGACGGCGGCGTTCCTGCGCGCGCTCGGACTGCTCGGCGTCGAGGAGAAGGCCGTCCGGCAGGCACTCGCCCGCAGTGCCGCCGAGGGCTGGCTCGCCGGGGAGCGGCACGGCCGGCGCACCGCCTGGCGGCTCACCCCCGCCGGGGAGCGGCTCCTCACCGACGGCACCGAGCGCATCTACGGTTTCGGCCGCCCGGTCGGCGCGTGGGACGGGCAATGGCTCCTGGTGCTGGCCACCGTCCCGGAGACGAGCCGGCGCCTGCGCCACCTGCTGCGGACCCGGCTCGCCTGGAGCGGTCTCGGCAACCTCTCCCCCGGCGTGTGGGTCAGCCCGCACCCGGAGCGCGAGGCCGAGGTCCGGGAGGTCCTCGCCGAGATCGGCGTCGCCGACGGCTCCACCCTGTTCGTCGGGCGGCTCGGCGACCTGGCCGAGGCGCGGCGCGTGGCCCGCCGCGCATGGGACCTGGAGGAGATCGAGCTCGCCTACGAGGACTTCCTCGACGCCGTCCGCGCGCTGCGTCCCGCCGACGACCCGGGGACGTTCGCCGCGCACACCAGGCTCGTCCAGGAATGGCGCCGGTTCCCGTTCCTCGACCCCGGCCTGCCTGCGGCGCTCCTCCCGGACGACTGGAGCGGCTCGCAGGCGTTCGCGCTCTTCCACCAGCGGCACGACACCTGGCGCCCCATCGCCGACCGCCAGTGGAAGGCGTTGAGGGCCTGAGGGCGGCCGGTCCGCGGCTCGGCGTGTAGGCGGCGCGTCGCCGGGAAGTCGGGTAGGGGCCGGCGTCGTCGATGGGAGTCGTGGAATGGCCAGCTTGATAGGACGGAACCTGCTCGCCGGAGCGGAGCCCGACGTCGCCGCCGACTCCGGCTACACCGACCACCCGCCCCGCATGGGGTTCTTCACCGACACGTCCGTGTGCATCGGCTGCAAGGCGTGCGAGGTGGCGTGCAAGGAGTGGAACGCCGTACCCGAGGACGGCCTCGAGTTCACCGGGATGTCCTACGACAACACGCAGGGGCTTGGCGCCGACACCTGGCGGCACGTCGCGTTCATCGAGCAGAACAAGCCGATCGGCCAGAACGAGACCGGCGTCGACCACGGCGACGGGCAGGCCGCCGCACAGGACACCGCGCAGGGCGCCGGGGGCATGCGCTGGCTGATGGCCTCCGACGTGTGCAAGCACTGCACGCACGCCGCCTGCCTGGACGTGTGCCCCACCGGCTCGCTGTTCCGCACCGAGTTCGGCACGGTGGTCGTCCAGGAGGACATCTGCAACGGCTGCGGGTACTGCGTGCCCGCCTGCCCCTACGGGGTCATCGACCAGCGCAAGGGCGACGGGCGGGTGTGGAAGTGCACCCTGTGCTACGACCGGATCGGGGTGGGGCAGGAGCCCGCCTGCGCGAAGGCGTGCCCGACCGACTCGATCCAGTACGGGCCGCTGGACGAGCTGCGCGAGCGGGCCGCGATGCGCGTCGACCAGCTCCACGGCCTCGGCGTCGAGGACGCGCGCCTCTACGGGCACGACCCGGACGACGGCGTCGGCGGCGACGGCGCCTTCTTCCTGCTGCTGGACGAGCCGGAGGTGTACGGGCTCCCACCGGACCCGGTCGTCACCACGCGCGACCTGCCGTCCATGTGGCGGCACGCCGGTGTGGCCGCCGCCGCGCTGCTCGGCGGGCTCGCCGCCGTCTTCGCCGTCCACGGCAGCAGGGGAGGCGTCCGATGAGCTCGTCGGAGGTCAGCAAGGAAGGTGTTCGGGGCGAGCGGCCCGGCCGTGAGGCCGAGATCGGCAAGGGCCTGCGCCCGCAGGGGCGGCGCGGGAGGCGCCGGGGCGGGCGCGGCGAGAAGGCGATGGTGCCGGAGGCCGAGTTCACCTCGTACTACGGCAAGCCCGTCCTGAACCCGCCGGTGTGGAAGCCCCTCGACGTAGCCGGGTACTTCTTCTTCGGCGGCCTGGCCGGAGCGGGCTCGGTGCTCGCCGCCGGCGCCGAGCTCACCGGGCGCCCGGCCGCCGCGCGGGCCCTGAAGATCTCCTCGCTGGCCGCCATCGGCGCGTCGACGGCCGCACTGGTCCACGACCTCGGGCGACCGGAGCGGTTCTACAACATGCTGCGCGTCATGAAGCCGACGTCGCCGATGAGCGTCGGCTCGTGGCTGCTGGCCGCCTACGGCCCCGCCGTCGGCGCCGCCGCCGCCGCGGAGGTGACCGGGCTGCTGCCGCGCCTCGGCCGAGCCGCCACCACCGGAGCCGCAGTGCTCGGTCCGGCCGTCGCCGCCTACACCGCCGTGCTCGCCGCCGACACCGCCGTCCCCGCCTGGCACGAGGCGCACCGCGAGCTGCCGTTCGTCTTCGTCGGCTCGGCGACGGCCGCCGCCTCCGGGATGGCGCTGGTCGCCGCGCCCGTCCGGGAGAACGGCCCGATGCGCAGCGCCGCCGTGTTCGGCGCCGGGCTGGAACTGGCCGCGGCGAAACTGCTGGAGCGCCGGGCCGGGCTGGCGGCCGAGCCGTACAAACGGGGCAAAGGCGGGGCCTTCATGCGCGCGGGCGAGATCCTCTCGGCGGCGGGAACCGCGGGCTGCGTCCTGTTCGGCGGGCGCAACCGGGCCGCGGCGGCGCTGAGCGGGGCGGCCCTCCTGGCGAGTTCCGCGTGCACGCGTTTCGGTGTCTTCCACGCCGGCGTGCAGTCGGCCGTGGACCCCAAGTACACCGTCGTTCTCCAGCGGGAACGCCTCGCCGCGCGCGGTGCCGCGTCCACCTCCTGAGGGATGCCGCCTTTCTGCAAGTTCATTGAAATCTTGCGCAAGCTCTTGACCTGACTGCAAGAAGAGAGCATTCTCGCGTTGCTCGCGGACGGCCGTCCCCCACCCCCTCAGGCGCCCGCCAGGCGCCCTGTGACAGGAGTTCGCCGAACATGTCTGCCAACGCGCCATGCGCAAGAGTCCCCCGCGCAAGAGCCCCCCGCCGCCGGTCGCTGCTCGCCGCCGGCCTCCTCGTCCTCGCCGGGACGGCGCCCGCCGCCGTCCTGCTCCCCGACCGCCCCGCCAGAGCCGCCGCCTCCCTCAACGCGAGCGACGTCACCGCCAACCTCTGGGAGTGGAACTGGCCGTCCGTCGCGGCCGCGTGCACCGACCACCTCGGGCCCGCCGGGTACGGGGCCGTCCAGGTCGCGCCGCCCGCCGAGTCGGTCAGCCTCGCCTCCACCAGCGACGGCGCCCACCCGTGGTGGGAGGTGTACCAGCCGGTCTCCTACGGCCTGACCAGCAGGCTCGGGACCCGGGCCCAGTTCTTCGCCATGGTCAACGCGTGCCACGCCGCGGGCGTCCGCGTCTACGTGGACGCGGTGGTCAACCACATGGCGGGCCGCAACAACACGGTGAACACCACCTACGGCGGCTCGACCTTCGACCCCGGCGGGTTCGCCTACCCCGCCGTCCCGTACGGGTACAACGACTTCCACCACGCCAACGACGGGTACTGCAACGACGACGACGCCGGCATCGACGACTGGAACAACACCTCCGAGGTGCAGAACTGCGAGCTGGTCTCGTTGTCGGACCTCAAGACCCAGTCGGGCTACGTGCGCGACAAGATCACCGGATACCTCAACGACCTGATCGGCCTCGGCGTGGACGGGTTCCGGGTCGACGCCGCCAAACACGTCGCGCAGAGCGACTTCGCCGCCATCAAGAGCGGCCTGCACGCCACCACCGCCGAGGGCAAGGCGCCCTACATCGCGCAGGAGGTCGTCCCAGGGGCGACCACGGCCGAGCTGAAGCCGTCGGCGTTCACCGGGAACGGCGACGTCCTCGGGTTCTCCTACGCGCGGGGCCTGAAGACCCAGTTCCAGAACGGGACGCTGTCGAACCTGTCGGGCATCCCCTCCTGGTCGCTGGACGCGGACGGCTCCCGCACCTTCGCGATGGTCACCAACCACGACACCGAGCGGGACGGGTCCACGCTCAGCTACAAGAACGGCTCCGACTACACGCTGGCGACCTACTTCCTGCTGGCCTACCCGTACGGCAAGCCCTCGGTGTACGACGGGTTCGCCTGGTCGTCGGCCGGGCAGTCGCCGCCCGCCGACTCCAGCGGGTTCGTCACCGCCGCGAACTGCTCGAACGGCTGGCAGTGCCTCTCCCGCTCCACCGGCGTGAAGGGCATGGTCGGCTGGCACAACGCGACCGCGTCCGCCGCATCGGTCGGCAACTTCACGGCGACCGCGTCCAACGTCATCGGGTTCAGCCGCGGCTCCAAGGGCTGGATCGGCCTCAACGACTCCTCCGCGCCGTCCACGGCGTCCTACCGGACGGGGCTCGCCGACGGCGTCTACTGCGACGTCATCACCGGCGGCCTCGGATCGGGCGGCTGCCAGGGCACCGCCGTCACCGTGTCGGGCGGGACGGCGACCGTGACGATCCCCGCGAACGGCGCCGTGGCCATCCACGCGGACGCCCGGTCAGGAGGAACCGCGCCGCCCACCTCGGACCCCGGGACCGTCTCCGACACCTTCAACGTCAACGCCACCACGACCTGGGGGACGAGCGTCTACCTCGTCGGCGACGTCCCCGCGCTCGGCTCGTGGGACCCCGCCAAGGCGGTCAAGCTGTCCCCGTCCGGCTACCCGATCTGGAACGGCACGGTGACGCTGCCCTCCAACACCAGGATCGAGTACAAGTACATCAAGAAGACCGACGCCGGGGCCGTGACGTGGGAGAGCGGCGCCAACCGCACCTACACGACCGGCACGTCCGGCCACACCGCGAACGACACCTGGAGATGAGCACCGCCGGGGCCGGTCTCCACGTGTGCGGGAGGCCGGCCCCGGCGCGTGTCAGGCGCGCGGCGTGCGGAAGAGGGTCTCCTGGGTGAGGCTGGCGACGAGCACGCCGTCCCGGCTGTGGATCGTTCCCGTGTACCAGCCGCGCCCGGCGGCGACCGTCTGCGGGACGAGGTCCATCAGCACCCAGTCGTCCATCCGGACGGGCCGGTGGAACCAGACGGCGTGGTCGAGGCTGGAACCCGACCGGGCGGTACCGTCGTGCAGCGCGATCACACCGCTGGAGATGTCGGACAGGTACGTCAGCACGCAGGCGTGCAGCAGGTGGTCGTCCGGCAGCGGAGCAGTGCAGCGCGACCACAGCCGCGTCGGGAAGTCGGCCGCCTCGTAGGGCTGCGGCGGCACCCGGCTCTCCATGGAGAACAGCCGCGGGACCGGCGAGGCCGGAAGGCTCTCCGGGGCCGGCGTCTCCGGCGCCGGATGGACCTGCCGGTCCACGTCGTCGGCGGGCTGCTGGAACGACACCGACATGTTGAAGATGACCTCGCCGCCCTGGAGCGCCACCACCCGGCGCGCGGAGAACGACCGGCCGTCGCGGTCCCGGTCCACCCGGAAGATCGTCGGCCGGGCCGCGTCGCCGCCGCGCAGGAAGTACCCGTGCAGCGAGTGCGGCAGCCGCCCCTCCGGGACGGTGCCCCCCGCGGCGCGCAGCGCCTGCGCCGCCACCTGCCCGCCGTACAGCGGGTACGGGTCGTCGAACACGAGCGTGCCCCGGTAGAGGTCCCGGTCGAGCTCTTCCAGATCCAGCAGGTCGAGGACGGAGTGGAGGGCTTCCAACCGCGTTTCGGGCTCTTCGGAGATGGAGGGTCGCACGCCCGTGACGTTATCCGACCCGCACGGACCCCGACCGCGCGGGCATGGGCGGGGCCGGCGGTGACCTGACAAGCGGGCCGGCCGGGCGGCGAACGGCGCCCCGCCGCCCGGCCGGCCTCACCCCTTCTCCCCCCGCATATCCCGCCGCCCGTGGGGCAGATCACAAAAAGTCAGGCCCCACATCGCGTCACATTCAGGCGCGTCCGATCCATCTATCTCTGTGAGCGGCGGTACGGGCGCGGAGAGCTTGGGAGGCGGCATGGACAGTGTGGCGAGGAACTTCGACCTGACGATGCTGTACGCCGCCTACGACGCCTTCCGCCGCGACGCGGCGCGCTTGGAGGCGGCCGCCGGGTCGGGGCGCGGCTGGGCCCCGGTCGTGAACGGCTGGCCCCTGTTCACCGCCCACTGGCGGCTCCAGGACCACGCCGAGAAGAACGCCCTCTGGACGGTCATGTACGCCAAGGACGCCGACGCGCCCGGGCGGGTCGGCGTCGTCCTCGACGCCATGGCGGCGCAGGCGCTGAAGGTCGTCCCGATGATCGACGGCCTCGACGCGGCGCTGGAGCACCGCGACCGCGGCACGTTCGCCCGGTACGCGCGCGACCTCAGGGCGTCGGTGGAGGCGCTGCTCGACTTCAAGGAGTCGAACGTCCTGCCGCTGATCCAGGAGACCCTCACCCCGTTCGAGTGGGGCACCTTCGACGTGGAGTTCCGCCGTGAACTGGGCCTGCGCGGGCTCGGCGTGTTCCTGCCCTGGCTGCTGGACGGCGCCTCCGACGGCACTCGCCGCGCCGTGCTGCGGCTCCTCCCGCCGCCGGTCCGGCTCTGCTACCGGGCGCGCTGGCGCCCCCGCTACCGGCGCCGCGGCGGGCTCACCGCCCCGGCGTGCTGACCCCGTCCCGCTGACGCCCGCCGGGCCGCTCCCGGTGTGACGCAGTCCACATTCCGAGATGTCACATTTGCCCGCCTGGGTGAGTCTCATTCCCAGATGCGCCACTGCCACAGTGCGACGGAGGGATGCGGACCATGGCGGGAACGAGGACGCCCGGCGGAGCGGGGGTCGGCACGCGGAAGCCGCCCGGAGGAGTGGACGCCGCGGCGCGGGCACTGGACGAGCGGTTCGGCACCACCGGCTTCGCCCGCAAGGCGATGCGCAAGGCCTTCCCGGACCAGTGGACCTTCCTGCTCGGCGAGATCGCGATGTACTCCTTCGTGGTCATCCTGCTGACCGGGGTGTACCTGACGCTGTTCTTCAAGCCGAGCATGAACGAGGTCGTCTACAACGGCTCGTACACGAGGCTGCAGGGCGTGGAGATGAGCGAGGCCTACGCCTCCGCCCTCAGGATCAGCTTCGATGTGCGGGGCGGCCTGCTCGTCCGGCAGATCCACCACTGGTCGACGCTCATCTTCATGGGCGCGATCCTCGTGCACCTGCTGCGCAACTTCTTCACCGGCGCGTTCCGCAAGCCCCGCGAACTGAACTGGCTCATCGGCATCCTCATGTTCATGCTGGTGATGCTGAACGGCCTGTTCGGCTACTCGCTGCCGGACGACCTGCTCTCCGGCACGGGCCTGCGCATCCTGGAAGGCGTGCTCGCCTCGCTCCCGCTGGTCGGCTCGTACGCGGTGATGTTCCTGTTCGGCGGCGAGTACCCGGGCACCGACATCATCCCGCGCCTGTACGTCATCCACGTGCTGCTGATCCCCGGCATCCTGGCCGCGCTGATCCCGCTGCACGCCGTCGTGCTGACCTGGCGGCAGACGCACACGCAGTTCCCGGGCAAGGGCAGCTCGAACACGACCGTGCGCGGCTACCCGTTCTTCCCCGTCTTCATCGCGAAGACGACGGCGTTCTTCCTCTGGGTGGCGGGCGTGACGACGCTGCTGGCCGCGTTCTTCCAGATCAACCCGATCTGGCTGTTCGGCCCCTACGACCCGGGCGCGATCAGCTCCGGGTCGCAGCCCGACTGGTACATGGGCTGGCTGGAGGGCGCGCTGCGGATCATGCCGTCCTGGGAGATCAGCGCCTGGGGCCACACCGTCGCGATGAGCGTGGTCGTCCCGGCCCTCGTGGTGCCCGGGCTGCTGTTCACCGGCCTCGCCGTCTACCCGTTCCTGGAGCGCTGGGTGACCGGCGACGACCGGATCCACCACCTGCTGGACCGGCCGCGCGACGTCCCGGCGCGCACCGGTGTCGGCGTCGGCGGCGTCGTCTTCTACGGGACGCTGTGGATCGCGGGCGGCAACGACGTCCTCGCCCACAGCTTCGACATCCCGCTGTTCTGGACGACCTGGTTCTTCCGCGTCCTCATCATCCTCGGCCCGGTGCTGGCCTACGTCGTCACCTACCGCCTCTGCGTCGGCCTCCAGCGCCGCGATCTCGGCCTGGCCCAGCATGGGCTGGAGACAGGCGTGATCCGCCAGTCGCCGGAGGGCGGGTTCAGCGAGGTCGAGCGCCCGCTGCCGGACGAGGCCATCGCCGCGATCACCGATCCGCGCCCGGCGCCCGCCGTCGACCTGGACGTCCCGCCGCCCCGGAACGGCGTCGACAGCCCGCGCGGCCGCACCGCCGGAGGGCGTCTGCGCGCCGCCCTCAACCGCCGCTTCCGCGCCGACCTGGCCACCGTGCCCGAGCGCCCCGCTCCCGCTGCGGGCGCGCTCGAGGCGGGCGAGGAGCGGCCGGCCGCCGGGGAGAAGGCGTCCTCACGCTGACGCGGAGCGCTCGAAGAGGAGGCGGATGACCGGGTCGGCGGCCCTCACAGGGTCGTCGCCGAGGTCGCGCAGTGCACCGCTCAGCCACAGGTGGGCGAAGCCGTGCACGATCGACCAGGCGGCGATCCCGGCCGTCCGGTCGTCCGCGGGACGGCCGGGCGCGGCCCCGCGGACCCCCTCGGCCAGGACCCGGGCGGCGCGGTCGCGGGCGGCGGCCACCTCCGGGTCGTTAGGGCGGTAGAGCGCGGGCGTGAACATGACCTCGAAGTGGACCCGGTGCTCGACCGCGAACCGCACGTAGGCGAGCCCGACGGCGTGCAGGTCGCTCCCGGCGGCCTCCAGGGCGTCCGCGAACAGCGTGTACCCGTCGGCGGCGACGGCCGTCAGCACGCCGGTCTTGTCGCCGAAGTGGTGCGCGGGCGCGGCGTGCGACACCCCGGCGCGGCGCGCGAGCTCGCGCAGGCTCCACGCCGCCGGGCCCGCCTCGGCGATCGCCTCGACCGCGGCGCCGAGCACGGCGCGCCTCAGGTCGCCGTGGTGGTAGCCGTCGCCCATGCCGTCAGTCCTGCTCCTTGGCGAACTCGCGGAGGCGGGCGAGGTCGACCACGGTGATCCTGCGCCAGCCGGTGCGGATCAGGCCCTCGCGGCGCAGCCCGCTGAGCGCGCGGGCGACGGTCTCCCGCGAGGCGTCCATCCAGCTGCCGAGCTCCTCCTGCGACAGCGGCGGCCCGATCTCGATCGACCCGTCCGGCGCGGGCGGCGCGTGGTGCACCGAGCGTTCGGCCAGGTCGGCCAGCAGGGCCGCGAGGCGCTGCGGGCCCCGGCTCGTGATGTGCGCGGTCAGCCGCCGGTCGGAGTCGTCCATGCGCCGGACGAAGGTGCCGGTGACGAGCATCCACACGTCGGGGTGCGCGTCCAGGAACCCGGTGAACCGGGCCGCGGGCACGACCAGGGCGCGGATCGGGGACAGCGCGGTGACCGTCGCGGCGCGCGGGCGCCCGCCGAGCACCGCGCTCTCGGCGAGCAGGTCGCCGGGGCCGCGGACGGCCAGCACCACGTCGTGGCCGTCCTCGGTGGAGGAGGTCACCTTCGCCCAGCCCCGCTCGATCACGATCACGTGGTCGGACTCGTCGCCCTGGTACACCAGCGGCGCCTTGACGGGGAACGTCCGGGGGCGCGCGGCGGCGCGCAGCGCGGTCCGCTGCGCGGGGTCGAGCGCCGCCCAGAACGCGGGAGGCGGAGAGGACGCCGCGTACGGTGCCAACTGCCGCCTCCTTTTCCCGGGGTCATCTGAACTGTAAACCCGCGGGACCTCACTTGGGGACGGCGAGCAGCCGCACGGCGAGCCCGGTGAAGACCGTTCCGCTGAAGATGTTCAGGCCGCGGGCGACGCGGCGGCTGCGCCGCAGCAGGGCCGCGAGGCGGCCGGAGAGCAGGCCGACGGAGGCGTCCACGGCCAGGCCGATCAGGACGAGGGTGACGCCGAGCAGGAGCAGCTGCACCATCGGGTGCCCCATGGAGGGGTTCACGAACTGCGGCAGGAAGGCGATGTTGAAGAGGATCACCTTGGGGTTCAGCAGGTTCGTGACGACGCCCTGCCAGAACGCGCGGAGCCGCCCGGGGCCGACGGGAGCCGCCTCCTCGCCGGGTTCGCCGCGGTCCCGGAACGACTTGACCGCGAGGTACAGCAGGTAGGCGGCGCCCGCCCAGCGCAGCACGTGGTACAGGGTCGGCAGCGCGGTGAACAGGGCGGAGAGCCCGAGCGTCGCGGCGACGGCGTGCGTCAGGGCGCCGGTGGCGACGCCCACCGCGGCCATCACGCCCGTCAGCGGGCCGCCGCGGCCGCCCATCGCGACGATGAACATCATGTCGGGTCCGGGCGTGACGCAGAGCGCGAAGGCGGCGACGACGAACGCCGCGTACAGGGATGGGTCCACCATGCCGAAATCATGCGGTACGAGGACCCCGCCCCGCGAGCCCATTACCGCCCGCCGCGCTCGCGCCGCCCGCCCCCGCGACCTCGGGCGTCAGCCCGCCAGAGGCGGCTGGGCCTCGATCGTCAGGGCCTCGTGGTCGAAGGACAGGTATCCGCCGATCTTCGCCGCGTCCTCCAGGGGCTCCTCGTACGACCAGGCGGCGTCCTCGGCCCCCTCCAGCGACCAGTACGTCGCCTGGCCCTTGTACGGGCAGAAGGTCCGCTTCTCGCTGCGGGTCAGCAGGTCGCGGCGGACGTCCTCGGCCGGGATGTAGAAGCGGTTGGGCAGCCCCGTCTCCGACAGCAGCTTCGGCCGCGCGGTCTCCGCGACGACCTCGCCGTCCAGCAGCACCCGGACGCGCCGGGACGTGACGCGGGCGTCGACGCGGTGGAACGGGTCGCGCAGATGGCCGTGGACCTCCTCGTCCTCGTCGAACCAGGCGTCCATCCGGTTCCAGTAGAAGGCCATGTGGCCGCGCAGCCACGCCGCCTCCGGCTTCGGGTCCGGATAGCCCCAGACCGCGTTCTCGGCCGCCCGGTCGCCCACCCGCACCGTCCAGTACACGGCGTCGCCCTTGAACGGGCAGTGCGTGGTGTGGACGGTCTTCTCCAGCAGGTCGGCCCGCACGTCCTCCTCGGGGACGTACAGGACGGGCAGCAGCCCGGTCTCGTGCAGGAACTTCCCGCGCTCGGTGTCCAGCACCGTCTGCCCCGCGAACCGGGCGCGGACCCGGCGGGGGAAGTCGTGCATGAACAACCGGTGCGCGGGTCCGTCGATCGTGAAGTTGACCTCGTCGCCGGGCGAGCCGGCGAGGGGGCCCGGCTGCATGGTCAGGGACATGGCGCGGCTCCTCGATTACTAGACGCCGGTCGGCATCGTCTCCAGTTCACCACGGCGCGCCGCCTCCAGGTGCAGCGGCAGGAGGGCAGAGGTGATGCGGAACCAGCACAGCGCGTCGTAGCGTTCGGCGAGCCTCGTCGGGACGTACTGGCGCCGGTCCAGGTCCGGGTCGTACACGACGCCGATGGCGCGGTGCCCGAGCGTCCCGGTGAGGAAGGCGGGCTTGTCCGGCTCCGGAGGCACGATGAACATCCCCCGGTGCAGCTCCGACTCCGCCAGCACCTCCTCCAGCGAGCCGCGCTCGGGCGGCGGGACGTGCATGACCTCCATCGGGGCGCCCCAGGCCGGCGCGGCGACGACCTCGCCGGGACCGCCCGCGAACCCGACCAGCACGACGCCGTCCGCCCCGTGCCGCTCCCTGGCGAGCTGGCCGAGGTTGACCATCCCGGCGGCGGCCATGTCGGTCGCCCGCGCGTCGCCCACATGGGTGTTGTGCGCCCACACGACGGCCTTTCCGCCGCGGTGGAAGTCCACCAGCCGGTCCAGCGTGTCGGCCATGTGGACGTCCCTGACGTTCCACGACTCCGGCCCGCCGTCGATCATGGTGCGGTAGTAGCGTTCGGCGCCCACCGCCACCTCGGCGTTCTGCCGGGCGTCGAACTCCTCCTCCGGGTCGCCGGCGTGCCCGGTCGGCGCCGGACGGCGCAGGTCGCCCAGCAGCGCGAGGACCTCGGCCGCGCAGCCGTCCGGGACCAGGGCCGTGTTCCACCCGTAGGAGCGCGGGTCGCGGCCGTGCGGCTCGAAGCAGCGGTAGGCCTCCAGCGCCGTCTCCAGGTACTCGGGGCGGTGGCTCGCCAGGTAGTCGACGACCGCCCGCAGCGACTCCCACAGGCTGTAGACGTCCAGGCCGTAGAAGCCGACCCGCTCGCCCGGGGGGAGGCCGGCGTTGCGGTCGCGCAGCCACCGGCAGAACTTCACGGTCTCCTCGTTGGCCCACATCCACGTCGGCCAGCGCTCGTAGGCGTCCAGGACGCTGCGCGGGTCCTCCGGCGCCCCGGGCGCGAGCGTCACGCTGCGGCCGACCCGGCGGCAGTCGGGCCAGTCGCCCTCGACGGCGACGAACGAGAAGCCGCGCTCGGCGACCAGCCGCCGGGTCAGCGCGGCCCGCCACGCGTAGTACTCGTGGGTGCCGTGGCTGGCCTCGCCGATCAGCACGTACCGGGCGTCCCCGACCCGGTCGAGCAGCGGGTCCAGGTCCTCGGCGTACTCCAGCGGCAGCGCCGCTCCGAGCACGTCTTCGGCGGCGGCGTGGCTTCCCGGGCGTTGCATGGCGGCGTCCCCCTCGTGTCCTCCGGCGTTTTCGGCTCGTCTTACTCGCGTTCCCGGGATCGGCCGGTTCGATTCGCCCCCGCCGCGGATCGGCGGCGAAGGGCCGCGGCGGGCGGTACGGCTACACCTCGCGCCGGATGCCGGTCGTGCGGGCGCGGTAGTCGCTCGGGCTCAGCCCGTAGGCGGCGCGGAACGCGCGGCTGAACGCGGCCGGGTCCGGCAGGCCCCAGCGGTTCGCGATCGCGCCGATCCGCTGCGTGCCGAGGAACGGGTCGCCGAGCTCGCGGCGGCAGTGCTCCAGGCGGCGGGTGCGGATGTAGCGGGCGACGGTCGTGCCGGTCGGCTGGAACACCCGGTACAGCTGGCGGACGGAGATGTGGTGCGCGGCGGCGACCGCGGCCGGGCTCAGCGACGGGTCGTGCAGGCGCGCCTCGATCCACTCCTCGATCGTCCGCAGCATCTCCGCTCCCTCCGGCGACCGGGACGGCGGCGCGCCCAGCCACTCACTCGCCGCGCCGGTGACCAGCTCGACCAGCGCTCCGCCGAGGTGGTGGGCGTAGATCTCGTCGGCCGCGCCGCCGGGCGGGCCGCCCGCCGCGGGGCCGCCCCGGCCGGCGTCCTCGGCGCCGCTCTCGGCCAGGGCGCCGAGGAAGGACGAGACGAGCCGCCCCGTCCGGGCCCGCCCGCCCAGCAGGGTGCCGCCGAACGCGGCGAGGCGCTCCGGCGGCAGCGGGACGGCGCTGTGCGGGATCACGACCGTGAAGATGTGGTGGGCGTCGAACGAGATCTCGACCGGCCGGGTGAGGTCGTAGAACACCACGTCCCCCGCCCCCACCACGGCGCGGCGGCCGTTCTGGCGGAGGACGCACGAGCCCCGCAGCACCAGCCCGAGCTTGTAGCACTCGCGGGTGTCGCGGGCGATCTGCCGGGCGCTGCGCCGCACCGCGTGCGCGGGCGCGTGCACGTCGCCGGCCTCGACCGGGCCCAGCGCCCGGCCGCTCAGCCGGGCGGCGAACCCGCCGGGCAGGCGCGGCTGGACGTGGAACGGCCCGAAGGCCGAGCTGATCAGGTGGCGCCAGTAGTCCGCCTGGTCGCGGGCAGGGCGGTCCGAGGTGTCGACGAGCGTGGGCATGGCGCTCCTCCGGTCGGGGGTCTCGGACGCCACCCGCAAGGCTTCTACGGCCCGTCAGGAAGGTCAATGAGCGAGTCAGCACGACGCTCCGGCCCGGCTTTGGCACTCGCCGCCAAAGTCGCGGCACGCAGCGCCAAGACCGCCCCTCTCCCGGCGGCTTATACATGTCCCGGACCGACTCCCAGGGAGCCCCGCCAACCGGAAGATCCCGGAACGACCCCCGAGAGGAACCCCCATGCCAGCAGGCGAGCAGGAAACCGGCACCGGCCACGAGCACGGCACCGGCCACGGCTCCGGCGACGGCCAGGAGCACGGCATCAGTCGCAAGAACTTCATCGTCGCCGCGGGCGCGGCGGGGGTCGGCGCGCTCGCGCTGCCCACCGCCGTGTCGGCGGTGGCCGCGCCCGCGCAGGCCAGCGCGGAGCAGCGGCCGCTCACCCCGACGCCCAAGTGCGACGACGGGGACGACTCCCCCACCCACTCCCAGATGGAGGGCCCCTACTTCAAGCCCGGCTCCCCCGAGCGCTCGTCGATCGCGACGCCCGGCATGCCGGGGACGCCGCTCACCGTGTCCGGGATCGTCTACTCGATGTCGTGCACGCCGGTGGCCCACGCCCTGCTGGACTTCTGGCAGGCGGACTATTACGGCAATTACGACAACTACGGCTATACGCTACGTGGGCATCAATACACGGATGCATCGGGACGATTCACCCTCAGGACGATCGTGCCCGGCCTCTACCCCGGCCGCACCCGGCACATCCACGTGAAGGCGCAGGCCCCCTACCAGCCGATCCTGACGACGCAGCTGTACTTCCCGAACGAGCCGCGGAACGCCTCCGACATGCTCTACGACCCCGCGCTGCTCATGCAGGTCCAGACCGTCCCCGGCGGGCGCACCGCGAAGTTCGACTTCGTCCTCCAGGTGCCCTGACCCGGGTCCGCGGCCCGATTCCGTCACCGCTCCCGCGGAATCCCGCCCCCGCCAAGGCACCGGCGCGCCTCGGCGGGGGCTCCCGCATGTGACGCTGCGGGGGCTCCCGCATGTGACGCTGCGGGGGCTCCCGCGTCTGATACTGCGGGGGCTCCCGCTTTGTCGCGGCGGAGTTCCCCGCCGTCACTGCATGGCCCTCGCCTGCGGTGTCCTGCGGCGTCTCCCGGCGGTCCTATCCAGGCGCCTCCGCCGATTCGCCGGGGAACGGGACCGAGACGTGATGCGAATCGGCCGCGAAACGGCAAAGGAATGGATAGTCTCCCACCGATCACTTTTGGTTGTGTAAGGAATCTGGGAGCACACGCCGCATGAGCGCTGCCAACCGGGCACAGGTCATCACACGGTGGGGGGCCATCGCCTTCATGGCGGCCGCGGTCCTGACCGCCACCGCCGGTGGCTTCGCCCAGTCCTATGCCGGTCTCTACCACTGGGCCCTGGAACACGGCCTCCGGGGCTGGAAGGCCGAGTCGTTCCCCCTGCTGGTCGACCTGTTCATCATCGTCGGCGAGCTCGGGCTCTTCCTGCTGGCGATCGACGCCTTCGTCATCAAGCGCCGGGCCCTGATGAGCTGGCTCGACTTCTGCCTGCCGCTGACCATCGCCCTCGCGGGCTGGACGGCCAGCCTCATCTTCAACGTCGGCCACGTCGGCCACAAGACCTTCTCCTTCCAGGCGACGGCGGCGGTCCCGCCGATCGTGTCGATGCTCGGCCTGTTCGTCCTGCTGCGGACGCTGCACCGGTACGTGTCGCAGAAGACCGAGGAGGAGGAGACCAAGCAGCCCGAGCCGCAGACGCGCGCGATCGCCGGGCCGGTCACGCTGAACCAGATCACGCTGATGCCGCTGCGCAACACCGGCCCGTTCCCGCAGATCCAGGTCCCCGGGTACTCCGGCAAGGCCATCGAGTCCGGGACCTCGGGCCGGGCCGAGGCCAAGGCCGCGCCCGCGGCGGAGCCCGCCCAGGCCCCGGCCGCCTCGGCTCCGGCCGCGGCCCCCGCCGCCCCGAAGGCGCCCGAGCCCGCGCCCGCCCCGGCCCCCGAGCCGGAGCCCGAGCTGGCCGTGGTCAGCGCCGCGTCGCGCGGCAGCCTCAACGGACGCAGCTCCTACGGCACCACCGCCGAGGAGGAGGCGCCCGCCGGGCCCTCGCCTGAGAACCTGCGGTCCCTCGTCATCGACATCCTGGAGCGCCGCCACGGGGACGTCGCCGCGACGCTCGCCGAGGTCCGGGCCCAGGGCTACCGCTGCGACGAGACCGAGATCCAGCGGATCAGCGACAACCACTGGTTCCCGTACGCGGTGTACCGGCTGCTGGCCAAGCATCACGGCGACGGCGAACTGGTCGCCCAGGAGCTGAACGCCCAGGGCATCGTCTACGACCAGGCGACGCTGGACGCGCTCGTCCAGTCCTGGCGCGTCTGACCCCGCGCCCTTCCGCGCGTCACGGCCCGGCCGCCCGCCACCGCGGGCGACCGGGCCGCGCCGTCTCCCAGGACGCGCCGCCTCGGGCCGGACTAGGAATCGCCGTGCCGCTCCTGGGGCGGGCCGGTCCGCAGCCGCGCGTGCAGGCCGCCGTCCACGCGCAGGACGTGCCCGTTGAGCCGCGCCGCCGCCGGGGACGCCAGGAACAGGGCCGCGTCCGCGACCTCCTCCGGCGCGGTGGTGCGTCCGGCCGGGATGTCGGTCGCGGGCCGGACCTCCTCGCCGACGCTGGCGGGCGCGATGCAGTTCGCGCGGATGCCGAGGCCGCCCAGCTCCACCGCGATCGCCCGGCTGAGCGCCTCGATCCCCGCCTTGGTCACGTCGTAGGCGCTCTGGTTCTCGTGCGCGCGGGACCCGCCCGGCGAGGACAGGCTCACGATCGTCCCGCCGCGCCCGGCGTCCCGCCAGTGGCGGACCGCCCGCACCGACAGCAGGTACGCCGAGCGCAGGTTCGCGGCCATCACGGCGTCCCACACGGCGGCGTCGATGTCGATGAACGGGGTGCGCACCCCGGTCATCGCCGCGTTGTTGACGAGCACGTCCAGGCCGCCGTCCTCCAGGACCCTGGCGAAGACGGCGTCGGCGACGTCCTCGCGGGCGAGGTCGCCGGCCATCGTCGCGACCCGCGGATCGCCGCGGTAGAGCTTGAGGCCGTCGGCGTCCACGTCCACGGCGAGGACGTCGGCGCCCGCGCCCGCGAAGCGCCGCACCAGCGCGCGGCCGATCAGCCCCGCCGCGCCGGTGACCAGCACCCGCTCCCCCGTGCAGTCGAACCGGACAGCGCTCATTCCGCCGGAGCCTCCCTCACCTGCGCGACGATCTGCGTCGGGTTGACGAACACCAGGGCGATGACCAGCAGCACCGCCGACAGCGCCATGTAGATCACGGCCATCGCGTCGATGGCCTGGGCCGCGCGGATCCCGGGCGTGAACGCCGCGCTGTAGAGCGCGACGACCAGCGTCTGGCTGTCGGCGTCCGCCACCAGGAACGTCAGCTCGAACATGGCGACGGTCCGCACGAGCACCAGGATCCCGGCCGCGAGGATCCCCGGCAGCAGGAGCGGCACCAGCACCCGTGCGAACACCTGCCGGGTGCGGGCGCCGCACATCCGCGCCGCCGACTCCACGTTCGCGTCGATCTGCTCCACGAACGGCGTCATCACCAGGACGACGAACGGCAGCGCCGGGACGAGGTTCGCGGCGACCACACCCGTCATCGTCCCCGCCAGATGCACCTTGTAGAGCACGGTCGCGAGCGGGATCCCGTAGGTGATCGGCGGGAGCACCACCGGGAGCAGCAGCAGGACCATCACGATCCGCTTGCCGGGGAAGTCGCGCCGCGCCAGCGCGTACCCGGCGGGGACCCCGACCAGCAGCGACAGCGCCACCACGATCAGCGTGATCTCCAGGGTCGCGGTCAGCACCTCGCCGAGCGCGAACTCCGCCCACGCGTCGGAGTACCACGCGCCGGTGAAGCCCTGCGGCAGCCACCCGGCGAACCACCGGGTGCCGAACGAGTTCACGACCACCGACAGGATCAGGGCGGCCAGGTTCACCAGGAAGAACGCGACGCAGAGCCAGACGGTCCAGCCGCTCAGCCTGCCTCTGCGCAGCCCGCGGGGGCGCGTGCCGGCGGTCATGATCCCTTACCTCCCGTCGCGGGCCCGGTGTAGAGGCGGCCGCGCAGCAGCAGCGTGGCCGCGATGACGAGCAGTTCGAACACGCCCATCAGCACGGCGATGGTGGAGGCCATCGAGTAGTCGTACTTCTCGAACGCCGCCTGGTAGGCCGCGATCGCCATGACCCGCGTCTCCCCCGCCGGCTCGCCGACGAGGTTCGCGGACGGGAACACCGAGAACGCCAGCACGAACGCGAGCACGAACGTCGTCGCGAGCCCCGGCGCGAGGAGAGGCAGCACGATCCGCCGCATCCGCTGCCAGGGCCCGGCGCCGAGCGTGGCCGCCGCCCGCTCCAGCGTCGGGTCGATCCCGGACATGTAGGCCAGCACCAGCAGGAACGCGAACGGGAACCCGGTGATGAGCAGTGAGAACAGCACGCCCCAGTAGTTGTAGACGAGCCGGACGGGCTCGTCCACGACGCCGAGGTCGAGCAGGACCCGGTTGAACCATCCCTTGGGGCCGAGGTAGCGCAGCAGGCCGTCCGCGACCAGGACCGTGCCGAGCGTCACCGGCAGGACGAGCAGGGCCGTCAGCACCCGCCGGCCGCGGAACGCCCCGCGCAGCCGGTAGGCGATCGGCACCGACGCACCGACGTTGATCAGCGCGGCGGGCAGCGCGAGCTTGAGCGTCTTCCAGATGGTGCCGCGCTGGTAGGGGTCTCGGAAGAAGTCGGCGTAGTTGCCGAACGGCCCGCCGCCGTTCTTCGGCTGGAGCGACAGCCCCACCCCGTACAGCATCGGGTAGAGGAACAGCAGCCCGACGACGAGCACGGCGGGCAGCAGCAGGAGCAGCACCCGGTCGACGCCGCGCTCGGCGAGCCGGTGCCGCAGGCGGCCGCGCCCTGGTGTGCGCGTCCCGGCGCGGGCGGGGGCCTCAACCGCCATCGCGGACCCCCGTCCCGCCGAGGGCCTCGGCGGTGGGCCCGTCGAGCGCCTCCGCCGCCTCCCGCACGCTCTCCCCGAACACGAGCACGCGTTCGGGCGGGACGGTCAGCGCGACCCGCTCGCCGGGCGCGACCCGTTCCGGCGACCGGAAGTGGATGACGCGTCCGCCGTCGGTCACGCCCTCGGCGGCGACCTCGCGCCCGTGGAACTCCGACACCTCGACCCTGACGGTCACGAGGTTCTCGCCGGTCGCGGTGCCGGGCGGCCCCGCGACCCGGAAGTCCTCCGGCCGGACGGCCGCCACCGCGCGCGGCCCGGCGATCGGCTGCCGGCTCCGGCCGGTCAGGGTCGGGCCGTCGCCGCCGCCGAGCCGGACCCTCCCGTCGCCGGACGCCAGGACCGGCAGCTCCAGCAGGTTCCGGTAGCCCATGAACCCGGCGATGTAGGTGCTGACCGGGTGGGTGTAGACCTCCTCGGGGGTGCCGATCTGCTCCACCTTCCCCGACCGCAGGACCACGACCCGGTCGGCGAGCGCGAGCGCCTCCTCCTGGTCGTGCGTCACGTACACGGTGGTCAGCCCGAGGTCCTGGTGGATGCGCCGGATCTCGGTGCGCATCTGCACGCGGAGCTTGGCGTCCAGGTTGGACAGCGGCTCGTCCATCAGCACGAGCCTCGGCCGGAGCACGATCGCGCGGGCGATCGCGACGCGCTGCTGCTGGCCGCCCGACAGCTGCCCGGGCAGCTTGTCCGCGTGCTCGGTCAGCTCGACGGTGCGCAGGGCCTCGTCCACCCGCCGCACGGTCTCCGCCTTGCCGACGCGCCGCACCGAGAGCCCGAACGCCACGTTCTTGCGGACGGACAGGTGCGGGAACAGCGCGTAGTTCTGGAACACCATCCCGAACCCGCGCCGCTCGGGCGGCAGCGCGTCGATGCGCTCGTCGTCGAGCCAGATCGCGCCGCCGGACAGCGGCAGGAGCCCGGCCAGGCAGTTCAGCGCGGTCGACTTCCCGCAGCCGGACGGCCCGAGCAGCGCGATGAACTCGCCGCCCTCGATCCGCAGGTCGAACCCGCTCAGCGCGGTCGTCCTCCCGAACCGCCGCGTGACGCCGTCCAGCCGGAGGCGCCCGAAGCCGGCCCGCGCGTCCCTGTCCGCCGCGGTGCCCGCCGTCATGACTTCTTGACCTTCTGCCCGCCGACCTCGCGGTCCCAGCGGTCGAACGCGGCGACGAGCGCCTTGGCGTCGAGCGGCGGGGCCGTGGGGTGGCCGGCGATGAGCGCGTCGTACTCCGGGCGGCCGTATTCCTTGATCGCCTTCTGGCTCTCGGGCGGGGCCATGTCGAGCGTCACGCCCTTCACAGCCGGGCCCGGGTAGAAGTAGCCCTTGTCATAGGTGATCGCCTGCTGCTTCGGCTGGAGCGCGAACTTCATGAGGTCGAGCAGGACGGCGAGCTTCTCGCCGGACACGCCCTTCGGGACGACCATGTAGTGGGCGTCGGTGACCCAGGTGAACCCGTCCAGCGGCTGGATCCGCACGTCCTTCGGCACCTGGCCGAGGACGCGCGGGTTGATGTCCCAGCCGGTGGTGCTGAGGATGATGTCGCGGGTGCCTTCGCCCAGTTCCTTCATCGTCTGCGTGGTGCCGGTCGGGTAGTACTCGATGTACCGGTCGAGGTCCTTCAGGTACGTCCAGGTCTTGGACCAGCCGTTCGCGGGGTCCTTGGGGTCGGAGTCCTTGAGGATGTAGGGCAGGCCCATGAGCCAGGTCCGTCCGGGGCCGGAGTTGGACGGGCGGGCGTACTCCAGCTTGTTCGGGTGCGCCTTCGCCCAGGCCAGCAGTTCCTCGGCCGTCTTCGGCGGGTCCGGGACCTTCTTCGGGTCGTACTCCAGCAGGGGGCCTGACGGGTAGTAGGTCACGACGACGCCGCGCCCCTGCGCGAGGTCCTGCATCCGGGAGGCGGGCTCCAGGTACTGCGCTTTCAGGTCCGGCAGCTTGGCGGAGTACTTCCCGACGAGGTCGACCCAAAGGTTCTGCTCCAGGCCGGCCGAGAGGCCGTCCGTGCCGGTCAGCACGAGGTCGATGTCGAGGCGTCCGGCGTCCTGCTGCGCCTTGACCTTGCCGGCCAGCTCGGGCGCGGTGGCCTTGGTGTAGGTGATCCTGCCGAGGAGATCCGGGTGCTCCTTCTTGTAGTTCTCGAAGATCTGCTGGGTGAGCTGGAGGTTTCCGGCGACGTCGATGATGTTGAGGGTGACGGGCTTGGACGGGAGGCGGACGTCGGAGGCGGCGGGCTCGGAGGCGGCCTTGCCGCCCGCGTCGGGCGCCCCGCAGGCGGTCAGCAGCAGGCCGGCGGCGGTGGCGAGGGTGAGGAGTGCGGACCGAGGAGTTCTCATGGGGGTCCTCCAGGCAGGACGGGGGGTCCTACGGGCCGGGCGGGGTCACGCCGGCCCGGTGGTGCCTCTGATCAGCAGTCGGGTCGCCAGCTCCGCGGCCGGCGGCAGGGGCGGCGCCTTCGGCGCCCCGGAGTCGAGCATCGAGTGCATGGTGGCGGCCGCCGCCCGCGACAGCGCGTTGACGGGCATCGCCACGCTGGTGAGCGGCGGATTGGTCATCGACGCCATCGGGACGTCGTCGAACCCGACGATGCTGAGCTCGCCGGGCACCGGTACGCCGCGCGCCGCCAGCCGGGACAGCACGCCGAGCGCGACCAGGTCGTTGTAGGCGAACACGGCGGTGGCGCCGGCGGCGAGCACCTCGTCCGCCGCCCGGTACCCGCCGGTGAAGCGCGGCTCGTACGGGCCGAGGTCCACCAGCTCGATGCCGCGCTCCGCGCAGGCGGCGCCGAGGAACCTGCGCCGCTGCCGGTTGGACCAGGAGTTGGCGGGGCCTGCCAGGTACGCGCAGCGGCGGTGGCCGAGCGCGTGGACGTGCGCGACCGCCTGTTCCATGCCGGGCCGGAAGTCCAGCAGGACCGACGGCGCAACCCGGCTGGTCCGGTTCGCCAGGACCACGGCGGTCCTGGCGGCGACGGCGCGCAGCCGGGCCCCGGTCATGCGCGGGGCGCACAGGATCAGCCCGTCCACCCGCTCGACCATGGCCTCGGCCAGCCTGACCTCCGTCGCCGCGTCCTCGTCGGTGTCGGCCAGGAACACCGCGTACTCGGTGTCCCGGAAGTAGGCCTCGACGCCCTTGATGAACGGCGCGAAGAACGGGTTGGCGATGTCGGGGACGATCAGCCCGACGTTGCGGGTCCGCCCGAGGACCAGCGACTGCGCCGCCCGGTTCGGCTGGTAGCCCAGCCGTTCGGCGCATTCGAGCACGCGCCGCCGGGTCTCGGCGTTGACGAGCTCGGGGCTGTTCAGTGCGCGCGACACGGTGGAGGGCGACACCCCGGCGAGGTTCGCCACGGCCCGGATCGAGGCCCGGGAGCCCCCGGCGCGCCGGCGGCCGGTCCCGCCCGCGCCGGTGCCGCTGCCCTCCATGCCGTGGATTATGAAAACGTTTGCGGAACAGTGTCAATAGCGGGCGGAGAAAAGCCCCCGGCCGGGCGGGGAGGGCCGGGGGCTGTCGGAGGGCGGGTCAGGCGGCGCCGCGGCCCGCCTTCTGCAGGGCGGGCTCGCCGGCGGTGTCGTCCTCGTGCACGTACCGGCTTCCGCGCAGCAGCGACACCACGGCCGCCACCAGCGACATCGCGATCGCCATGCCGAACACGATGACCAGGCCGTGGTGGAACGGCTCGGAGATCAGGTGCGGGAAGTACGAGCGGCCGGTGAGGGTGGCCACGTCGTCCGGCGCGAGCCGGCCGAGCACGTGGAACGGGGCGAGCAGGTTCTGGATGGGGTTGTAGCCGAGGAACGCCGCGAACAGCGTGCCGACCGGCGGCAGCTCGCCCACCCGCGCGGCCGGCCCGGCCGGGACGCCGTGCTCGGTCAGCCCCCGCGTCAGCGTCCTCGGCAGCGTGTCGGCCAGGCCCGCGATCATCAGCGAGAAGAACACGCCGATCGACAGCACCATGCCGGCGTTCATGAAGGTGGCGCGCATCCCGGAGGCCACGCCGCGCTGGTCCGCCGGGACCGAGTTCATGATCGCGGTGGTGTTGGGGGCGGCGAACAGCCCGGAGCCGATCCCGTTGAGGAAGATCAGCAGCGCGAAGGTCGGGTACCCGAAGTCGGTCGGGATCACCAGCAGCCCCGCGAACGCCAGCGCCGACAGCACCAGCCCGCCGGAGGCGAACGCCCGGGCGCCGTGCCGGTCGGACAGGTGCCCCGAGATCGGCCCGGCGACCAGGAAGCCCGCGGTGAGCGGCAGCAGGTAGATGCCCGCCCACAGCGGTGTGTCCTCGTAGTCGTAGCCGTGCAGCGGCAGCCAGATGCCCTGCAGCCAGATGATCAGCATGAACTGCATCCCGCCGCGGGAGATCGCGGCGAGCAGCCCGGCCAGGTTGCCGGCCGCGAACGCCCGGATGCGGAACAGGCGCAGGTGGAACATCGGCTGCTCGACCCTGGTCTCGATCCAGCAGAACAGGGCGAGCACGGCGGCGCCGCCGATCATCCCGGTGAGCACCCACGGGTTCGTCCAGCCCATGTCGTGCCCGCCGTAGGGCTGGATGCCGTAGGTGATCGCGGCGAGCAGCGCGGTCAGCCCCACCGCGAACGTCACGTTGCCGAGCCAGTCGATCCTCGCGGCGACCGCCCGCTTCGCGGTCTCGACCAGGCTCCGGTACGCCCAGAGCGTCCCGATGATCCCGATGGGCGCCGAGGCGAAGAACACCAGCCGCCAGTTGATCTCGCTCAGCAGCCCGCCGGCGACCAGGCCGATGAACGTCCCGGCGATGCCCGCGACCTGGTTGACGCCCATCGCCATGCCGCGCCGGTGGGCGGGGAACGCGTCGGTGAGGATCGCGGCCGAGTTCGCCATCAGCATGGCGCCGCCGATCCCCTGGAACACCCGCCAGCCGATGAGCCAGAGCGCCCCGGCTCCCCCGTGCAGCGGGTCCAGCGCCAGCACGAGCGTCCCGACCGTGAAGACCGCGAACCCGGCGTTGTACATCCGGACGCGCCCGAACATGTCCCCGAGCCGCCCGAGCGTCACCACCAGCACCGCCGAGACGAGCATGTAGCTCATCAGCATCCACAGCAGGTAGCTGACATTGCCCGGTTCGAGGGGGTTCAGATGGATGCCGCGGAAGATCGCCGGCAGCGAGATGATCACGATCGAGGAGTTGACCGTGGCCAGCAGCATGCCGAGCGTCGTGTTGCTCAGCGCGATCCACGGATAGTGCTTGGACGGCACGCCGCATCCTCCCCGGTTCAGATAGTTTCTTCCGCTAACTAATCATAAACCCGTCGATTCCGACCAGTGCGGATAGGCTTACTCCGGTGGACGGACGACACCGGCTGGACGTGACCGACGAGCGCCTCATCGCCTTCTGGCGGGAACGCCACCTGTGCACCCTCGTCACCCTCCGCCCGGACGGCACCCCGCACTCGGTCCCCGTCGGCGCGACGCTGGACGGCGGCACCGTCCGCGTGATCACCTCCGCGTCCTCGGCGAAGGCCCGCCACGTCCGCGCCGCCGGCGCCGACGGCCTCCCCGTCGCCGTCACGCAGGTGGACGGCCGCCGCTGGTCGACCGTCGAGGGCCGCGCCGTCCTGCGGACCGACCCGGCCTCCGTGGCGCACGCGGAAGACCTCTACACCGCCCGCTACAAGCCCCCGCGCCCGAACCCGAAGCGCGTCGTCATAGAGATCACCGCGACCCGCGTCCTCGGCAGCCTCTGACGCTCCCCGGCGGTCAGTGCTTGTGCGCCTCGCTGAGCGACAGACCGGTCAGGCGAGCTTGGACGAGGCTCCGCGCGTTCGGGCAGTCGCGGAAGTCGGGGTGGGAGCAGCGCAGGCCGTGCTCGATGGCGTCCCGAGCCGCCTGGGCCTTGGCGATCTGCTCGTCGAGTTCGGCCTGCTTGCGCCGGGCGAGCCGCCGCCACTCCTGCATGTCACCGGCACGCGAGGCCAGGAGCGCCTTCTGGTCGGCGAGCGAGAAGCCGGCGTCCCGCAGCAGGAGGATGAGCCCGACCTTCGCGACCGCCTCCTCCGGATACCGCCGCTGCCCCGACACCCTGGCCGGCGCGGGAAGCAGCCCCTGCCCCTCCCAGTACCGCAGCGCGGACGCGGCGACACCGGTACGGCGCGCCAGCTCCCCAATGCTCAACGACACCTCGGCCATGGTGCCGCCAACGTTAGTCGAAGGCGCCGAGCGCCCGCCGCCGAAACGATCAGTAGGCATAGGCGACCGAGCAGCCGAGGCCGCTTCCCTGCGTCGTCCTGAAGCCGCCGTCGACCACCCTGCCGAAGGAGTCGATGCCTCCGAGGCAGGCGTACCTGGGTTCGCCGCCTGAGGAGAGGATGACACCGACTCCGGTGTTCGGCTTGAGGTCGAGGGTCCCGGTGACCTTCATCGGCTTTCCGGCGGTGAAGGAGAAGAAGACCATGCTCGCGGGACGGGCCCTCTTCATGACGCCGTAGCCCCTTCGCCCGTCCGGGTTCATGACGGCGGTGGTGACCGGCGCGGAGCCGTCCGGCTGCCTGAACAGGACGCGGCCGGCCCGCAGGTCGGATCCTCCCTCGTCCGTGTCGAGTGCGTGCACGGTGACGTTCTCGACTCTGCGTTCGGGAGGGAAGCCGGGACCGCTGCCGCCCCTGAGGGGCCAGGTGCGCATGTCGGCGATGGTGTAGCCGAGTCTGCGGTTGTCGCGCGCCCAGACGATCTCCCCGACGACGGACGGGGCGGCGGTGCTCCAGTTCCGGCGGCGGCCCGAGGCGACGTCGAGGACGGTCACCGCCGCCTGGGGCTGCGCCGCGTCCGCGCAGGGGGCCGTCGCGTAGGCGAGCCGGTCGCCGTCCGGGCTCATCGCCAGTCCCGCTACACGGGTGGGGACGGTGCCTCCTGGGAGCGGTGCGAGTTCTTTCACCTGGCCGTCGACGGAGAGGCGGAATCTGAAGAGTCGGGTCGTGCAGGTCTCCTCCCGGAAGGCGGAGAGCACGAACGTTCCCTTCGGGCCCGCGATGATCGACTGCGCCGCACCGGCCGAGGGCGGGGCGGGCACCGAGTCCACAGGCCGTCTCATGGCCTCTCCTGGGGCTCCGACCTGGATCCACGGCACCGGCGCTCCCTGGGTGGAGGTACCGATCTCTCCGGTCGTGACGATGAAGCGCGGCACGCGGTCCTCGCCGGTCGCCACCGGCCCGGGCGCCCACAGGTGGACCGCGCCGATGGACGCGGCGACGGACGCGGCCAGTGCCGCCGGCCCCGCCCATCGCCGGATTAACCACGATCTCGGCGCGCGCTCCTGTGACTCGTCGCCTTCGTCCGTCATGTAATGATCATGCACGGTGGTCGGTGCGCCGCGTCGGCGTTTCGCGCCGAACGGGTGCCGATCAGCCGCGGGCGGTGGCGACGGCCGCCTGACCGAGGCTGATGCCGCCGTCGTTGGGCGGGACCCGGTGGTGGGTCAGCACCTTGAAGCCCGCATCGGTGAGGCCCGAGACGGCGCGGTCGAGCAGGAGCATGTTCTGGAACACCCCACCAGAGAGGGCGACCGTGCCGATCCCGGTCCCCGATCTGATGCGCATGGCCGCGGCGACGGTGAGGGCGGCCACGCCGTTGTGGAACCGTGCGGCGATCGTCGCGACGGGGACGCCCGCCTTGAGGTCGGCCACCACCGCGTCCACGAGGTCGGCGCCCGCGACGGTGAAACCGGCGGTGCCGTTCAGGGCCGCCGGATAGGCGCCGCGTTCGGCGGTGTCGGCGCGCTGCTCCAGTTCAATGGCGGCTTGTCCCTCGTAGTTGACGCGGTCGCGGACGCCGAGGACGGCGGCGACCGCGTCGAAAAGGCGGCCCATGCTGGAGGTCGGCGGGGCGTTGACGCGCCGCCGGGCCATGGCCGTCACCGCCGCCCAGCCGGGGCGGCGGGCCACCGGCAGGTCGTCCGGAACCCCGTAGGCCGCCGCCATGCGCCACGGCTCCCGGATCGCGGCGGCGCCGCCCGGCAGCGGAACCGGTTCCAGATGCCCGGCGCGCTCGAAGCCGCACAGGTCGGCGACCAGGAACTCGCCGCCCCACAGCGTGCCGTCGGCGCCGTATCCCGTGCCGTCGAACGCGACGCCGATGACCGGGCCGTCCGCGCCGTTGTCGGCGAGGCAGGACGCGATGTGCGCGTGGTGGTGCTGGACGGCGACCACCGGCAGGTCCTGGTCGAGCGCGTACTTCGTGGACAGGTACTCCGGGTGGGGGTCGTAGGCGACGAGTTCGGGGGCGATGTCGAACAGGCGCGTGATGTGCTCGATCCCCTCTTCGAAGGCGCGGAGCGTCTCGTGGTTCTCCAGGTCGCCGATGTGGTGGGAGACGAACGCGCGGCCGTCGCGGGTCAGGCAGAACGTGTTCTTCGCCTCCGCGCCGCACGCCAGCACCGGGCGGCCCGCGGGGACGGGGATCGGCTCCGGCGCGTACCCGCGCGACCGGCGGACGGGCAGCGGCCGCCCGCGGAACGTCCGCATCACCGAGTCGTCGGTGCGGGTGTGGATGGGCCGGTCGTGCAGGAGGAAGGCGTCGGCGATGCCGGAGAGCCGCTCAAGGGCGTCCTCGTCACGGTAGGCGATGGGCTCGTCCGAGACGTTCGCGCTGGTCATGACGGTCGGCTCGGTGACGAGCAGGTGGTGCAGCGGGGTGTAGGGCAGCATGAGCCCGAGGTGCCGGTTGCCGGGTGCGACCGCGTCGGCGAGGTCTGCGTCGGGGCGGCGGCGGGCCAGGACGATCGGGCGCCGGGGCCCGGTGAGCAGGCTCTCCTCCGCCTCCGAGAGGACGCAGAGGGCCCGGGCCGTGGCCAGGTCGGGGACCATCACGGCGAACGGCTTGTCCTCGCGGTGCTTGCGGGAGCGGAGCGCGGCGACCGCGCCGGCGTCCGCCGCCCTGGCCGCGAGGTGGTAGCCGCCGAGTCCCTTGACCGCGAGGACGGCGCCGTCCGCGAGCACCGCACGCGCGGCGTCCAAGGGCTCGTCGGCGTGGGGACGCGAGACCAGGGACGGGCCGCAGGACGGGCAGCACACCGGCTGGGCGTGGAACCTGCGGTCGGCAGGGTCCGCGTACTCGGCGGCGCACGGCCCGCACATCGCGAAGCCCGCCATCGTGGTGTTGGGGCGGTCGTACGGGACGTCCTTGACGATCGTGAAGCGCGGCCCGCAGTCGGTGCAGTTGATGAACGGGTACCGGTAGCGCCGGTCCGCCGGATCGCGCATCTCGCGCAGGCAGGCGTCGCAGGTGGCCGAATCCCAGGAGACGAGGGCGCGGCGCTCCCCCGACGCGGCACTGCCCACGATGGCGAAGCCGCCGCGCCCCTCGGCGTCCAGTTCGCGGGTGGTGACGCGCTCGACGACGGCGAGCCGCGGCGGGCGCGCGCGGAGCCCGTCCAGGAAGCGCCCGACCACGTCGGGAGCGCCCTCGACCTCGATGAACACGCCGCCCGCGTCGTTGCCGACGAGCCCCGACAGCCCGAGGCCGGTCGCGAGGCCGTGCACGAACGGCCGGAACCCGACGCCCTGCACGACCCCCTCGACGCGGACACCGACCCTGACGTCCACCCCGTCATTCTGCCCCGCCGGTCACCTCCGGCGGCTAAAGCCCGTCACAACGCGTGTCCAGGCGATCACTCCGGACAGGAGGCTCGCGCGGAGGTCATCCCGCCCCGGTGTAGGCGGCGATGGTGCGGTCGGCCGCGGCGCGGGCGGCGGCCTCGTCGACTCCGGACGCCACGTGGGCGGCGAACCAGGCTTCCCCGGCCTGCCGCGCGAACTCGCGGCCCTCGTCCGACATGGCCCAGGCCTGGCCGAACTCGGCGCGGATGTCGCCACCCGTCTCCAGGTGGAGGGTGAGGCCGAGGACCCCCATGTCCCAGCCGATGCCGACGGCGCCCGGACCGAACTCGACCCAGTGGTCGCTGACGTGGGCGATGTGCTCCAGCTCGAACCGGGTCCGGCCGTCCGGCTCGGGCGTCAGCCGGACCTCGATCCAGCTGGTCTGGCCGGCGAACTCCCACGTGGCCGAGAAGCCCTTCGGCGGGTCGCAGCGCTCGACCGTCCCGGAGGCGTTGCCCTCCAGGTGGTAGCGGCCGCCCGGCCGCAGGTCGCCGGAGACCGGCAGGAACCAGCGGGTGATCCGCTCGGGGTCGGTGACGGCGTCCCACAGGTCCTCGGCATCGGTGTCGTAGACCCGGCTGACCACGGCGGTCTTCGCGGTGCCGGCCTCCAGCACCCGCTCACCCACCGTGCGGGCGACCGCGTTGATGTGCCCCGTGACGTCGATCATGTATCGCTCCCTGGGTCGTCGCGTTCAGTGCGGCGTGCGCGCCTGCCGCGGGCGACCTCGGTCGCCAAGGCGTCCAGATGCGGCGTCCAGTACCGGCGGAAGCGGTCGAGCCATGCATCGATCTCCCGCAGCGGCGCGGAGTCGACGGCGTAGAGCCGACGCGTCCCCTCTGCCCGCACGACCGCGAACCCGCCGTCGCGCAGCACCTTCAGATGCTGCGAGACCGCGGGCTGCGAGATCCCGAACTCCTCCCGGATGACCGCCGTCACCTCGCCGGACGAGCGCTCGCCGTCGGCGAGCAGCTCGAGGATCCGGCGTCGTACGGGGTCGCCCAGCACATCGAATGCGTGCACGGCGACCAAGTTACAGGCTCGGCTTATATAAGTCGAGCCTTAAATTTACTGCCCGGCGAGAAGCCGCTCGAAGGGCACGGGCGCGTCGTACGGGTCGTCCTTCGCCGGGGCCGGACGGGCCTCCACCAGCGCGGCCAGCTCGGCGCCCGCGCGGGCGACGCGGTCCGGCAGGGCGGTGTCCGCCTTCCCCCAGTCCTCGGACGCCGCGAAGACGCCGGTCGGGACGACGCTCGCGCGCAGGTACGCGAACAGGGGCCGCATCGCGTGGTCGATGGCGAGGGAGTGCCGGGCGGTGCCGCCTGTAGCGCCGAGCAGCACCGGCTTGCCGTCCAGGGAACCGTTCTCCAGGACGTCGAAGAACGTCTTGAACAGGCCGCTGTAGGAGGCGTTGAAGATCGGCGTCACGGCGATGAGGCCGTCGGCGTTCACCACCGTCTCGACGGCGGTCCGGAACGCCCCGGACGGGAAGCCGGTGAGGGTCGCGTCGACCATGGCGTGCGCATGGTCGCGCAGCTCGATCGTCTCGACGGCGGTGTCCCCGCGCAGGGCCTCGGCCGCCGCGGCGGCGAGCCGGTCGGCCAGGAGCCGGCTGGACGACGGCTGCCCGAGCCCTGCGGAGACGACGGCGATGGCGGTCATCGCACCCCCTCGGTGAGTCGGGACGCGTGGGTCGGGGCGGTCGCCGGGACGTGCGCCGGGCGCAGGGACTCGAACTCCTTGCGCAGCACGGGGACGACCTCCTCCCCCAGCATGTCGATCTGCTCCAGGACGGTCTTCAGCGGCAGCCCGGCGTGGTCCATCAGGAACAACTGGCGCTGGTAGTCGCCGAAGTGGTCGCGGAAGGTCAGCGTCTTGTCGATGACCTGCTGCGGGCTGCCGACGGTGAGGGGCGTCTCGGCGGTGAACTCCTCCAGCGACGGCCCGTGCCCGTAGACGGGCGCGTTGTCGAAGTACGGGCGGAACTCGCGGACGGCGTCCTGGGAGTTCCTGCGCATGAACACCTGCCCGCCGAGGCCGACGATCGCCTGGTCGGCGGAGCCGTGCCCGTAGTGCTCGTAGCGCCGCCGGTACAGGCCGATGAGGCGCTGGAAGTGGTCCGTCGGCCAGAAGATGTGGTTGGCGAAGAAGCCGTCGCCGTAGAAGGCGGCCTGCTCGGCGATCTCGGGGCTGCGGATCGAGCCGTGCCAGACGAACGGCGGGACGCCGTCCAGCGGCCGCGGCGTCGAGGTGAACGACTGGAGCGGCGTGCGGTACTTGCCCTCCCAGTCGACGACGTCCTCGCGCCACAGGCGGTGCAGGAGGTGGTAGTTCTCGATCGCGAGCGGGATCCCGTCGCGGATGTCCTTGCCGAACCACGGGTAGACGGGGCCGGTGTTGCCGCGCCCCATCATCAGGTCCACCCGGCCGTCGGCGAGGTGCTGGAGCATCGCGAAGTCCTCGGCGATCTTCACCGGGTCGTTCGTGGTGATCAGCGTGGTCGCGGTGGACAGGATCAGCCGCTCGGTGCGCGCGGCGATGTAGCCGAGCATCGTCGTCGGGGACGACGGCACGAACGGGGGGTTGTGGTGCTCGCCGGTCGCGAAGACGTCGAGGCCGGCCTCCTCGGCCTTGAGCGCGATCGCGACCATGGCCTTGATCCGCTCGGCCTCGGTCGGGACGCGCCCGTCGGTCGGGTCCGGGGTGACGTCGCCGACCGTGAATATCCCGAACTGCATGCCGGCCTCCAGGTTAGTAGAACTTTCAATTATCCTACCGAACCCCGGCCCACGTGCCCGTATTCCTGCCCGCCCGCGCCCCCGCGCCTACGCGGCGGGGACCGGGCGCAGGGGCGCCGGGCGCGGCGCGGCGGGCAGGAAGAGGTGCCCGCTGAGCGCGCCCCGGATCGTCCGTACGCCGGCGACCGCCCAGGCCGTGACGAGGAGGAGGTAGAGGAGGACGGCCACGCCTGCCAGCGTGTCCAGGCCGGTGAGCCGGGACAGGCCGGACGCGCCGGTCACGCACGTCCCGACCGGGAAGGTGAACGCCCACCACGTCATCGCGAACGGCATGCCGCCGCGCAGCGCCCGCAGGTTCGCGGTCCCGGCGAGGGCCAGCCAGAGCAGCGCGAAGCCCATGACCGGCGCGCCGTAGAGGACGGCGAAGGCGCGCGCCGCCGCCGCGTACCCGGGGGCGGCCTGCCCCGCCGCGTCCGCGATCTGCACGACGGCCGTGGTGGACTGCCCGAGCGGCCCGAGCACCAGGAACAGCGTCGGGGTCAGGGCGACCGGCGACGGCGGGCCGCCGGCGAGCCGCGTCCAGATGCCGGGCAGCAGGACGAGCGTGGCCAGCAGGCTCGCGCCGAACATGCCGTAGCAGCCGAACAGCAGCGTGGCGCGGGCCTGCCCCTCCGGCAGGTGCGGGACGAGCGCGGGCCCGAGCGCCGCGGCGACCATCGGGGCGACCACGGGCAGCAGCCAGGTCGGGTTCGCCGACCCCGGCTCGAGCCGGTGCCTGGTGATCATGAGGTAGGGGACGCCGGCGGCGGCCAGCAGGGCGTAGAGCGTCCCGGCCGTCCAGAGGACGGCGTCCAGGGCGACCGCCGCCCGCGTGCCGATCACGCCAGGGCCGAGCACGAGCGTCCCGTAGCCGACGGCGAGCAGCGCCATCGGCGGGCAGCCGTAGAAGACGGCCGTGGCGGGGTTGTCCAGGAGCTGGAACCGCGCCACGTCCGTGTGCCGGGTGAAGTGGACGGCGCGCGCCGCCATGAGCGCCATGAGCATCACCAACGAGACCGCCCACACGGCCATCGCGAAGGCGTGCAGGCCCGGGACGTCCACCGGCAGCGCGTTCGCCCCGTTCGCGACGATGGCCGTGCCCATGACGGCCGCGTACCAGTTGGGGCCGAGATGCCGGAACACCTCGGCGGGGCGGTCCAGCGCGCCCAGCAGGACGCCGTTCGGGGTGGGGAGGGTCATGCCGTCCAGGTTCCGCCGTCCGCGGCCGCATCAGTAGAGGTCATGGCCCTATGTCCTCATAAGGCACCCTTATGGGTTCGTAGAATTGCGGTCATGGCCGTCTCGCACCGCGTCCCCGATCTCGGCGCCCTCGAACTGCTGCTCGCCGTCGTCCGGCTGGGCAGCGTCGGGCGCGCGGCGGCCGAGCTCGGCGTCACCCAGCCCGCCGCCAGCGCCCGGATCCGCTCGATGGAGCGGCAGATCGGCGTGGCGCTGCTCGAACGGTCGCCGCGCGGCTCCCGCCCCACGGAGGAGGGCGCGCTGGTCGCCGAGTGGGCCCGGCAGGTGGTCGCGGCGGCGGAGGCGCTCGACGCCGGGATCGGCGCGCTCCGCGAGCGGCGGGACGGGCGGCTGCGCGTCGTGGCGAGCCTCACGGTCGCCGAGTACCTGATGCCCGGCTGGCTGGTGACGCTCAAGACCGTCCATCCCGGCGTGGCGGTGACGCTGCGCACCGCCAACTCGACCGTGGTCGCCGAGCAGGTCCGCGGCGGCGCCGCCGACCTCGGGTTCGTGGAGGGGGCCCGAACGCCCGCCGGCCTGAACGGCACCGTCGTCGCCACCGACCGGCTCGTCGTCGTGGTCGGCACGCGGCACGCCTGGGCGAGGCGGCGCTCGGGCATCGCGGCGGCCGAGCTGGCCGCGACGCCGCTCGTCCTGCGCGAGGAGGGGTCGGGGACGCGCGAGGTCCTGGACCGGGCCCTGGCCGCGCACGGCGGGACGGCGCCGCCGCTGCTCCAGCTCGCGTCCACCACCGCGCTCAAGGCGGCGGCCGTCTCGGGCGCCGGCCCGGTCGTGGTGAGCGACCTGGCCGTCGCCGACGAGATCGCCTCCGGGCGGCTGGTCCGGGTCCCCGTCCCCGAACTGGACCTCTCACGGCCGCTGCGCGCGGTCTGGCCGGCCGGCCAGCGCCCCGCCGGCCCCGCGCGCGACCTGCTCGCCCTGACCCGCACCTCCCGCTCAGCCGGCTAGCCGGCCACGGGGTCAGGCTCGGGGCTCGGCGGTCAGGCGGGGGGCCTTCGCGGGGGCGAAGACGGCCTGGATCTCCAAGGCGATCGCGATCTCGTCGCCGAGCATGACCCGGTCGCCCTGCAGCGGGATGTTGAACTCGATGCCGAAGTCGCGGCGGCTGATGGACGCGGTCGCGGTGAAGCCCGCGCGGACGCCGCCCCACGGGTCGGGGCCCACGCCGTGGAACTCCGTCAGGAGCCGGACCGGCCGGGTCACGTTCTTGATCGTCAGCTCGCCGTCCAGGTGGTAGCGGGGCGTGCGGGCGCGGCGACCGATCTTGGCACGTTCCACACCCGAGCCGGCGAAGCTCATCACCGGGTGGCGGCGCACGTCGAGGAAGTCGGCGGAGCGGACGTGCTCGTCGCGCTCGGCGCTGCGGGTGTCGATCGAGCCCATCCGGATCTCCGCGCGGGCGGCGGAGTCGAACGGATCCTCCCCGATCACGACCTCGCCCTCGAAGTCGGGGAACGAGCCGCGCACCGTCGTCATCAGGTGCCGGACCGAGAAGGTGATCTCGGAGTGGACCGGGTCGATGGTCCAGCGGCCGGCTTCGAGGTCGGGCACCTCGCCACCCATCAATCCCCCCAATAACTCGACAATCCGGCCAAAGTACACCAAACATCACTCTGGTCTGTCCGGACCCTCAGGGGGAATGCTTTCGGCATGATCGGTGAACACGTGCTGGCCGGATACGTCCCCGACGCGGGCGGCCGGGAGGCACTCGACCTCGCGCGCGCCATCGTCGCGCTGACCGGCGGCCGGCTGAGCGTGGCGACCGTCCATCCGCCCGACCTCCCCGCCGCGGCCGGGGAGGCGCGCACCACGATGGACCAGCTGGCGGACGTCCTGGCCGGGGAGCCGGCGGACCTGCTCGTCCATGAGGGCCGCAGCGTCGGCCGCGGCCTGACGGTGCTCGCCAGCCGGATCGGCGCCGACCTGATCGTCGTGGGCTCTCCCGAAGGCGGCGCCCACGGCCGCATCGGCGTCGGCGCCGCCGCCGACCACCTGCTCCACTCGGCGACCGAGGCCGTGATGCTCGCCCCGTCCGGCTACCGGCCGCCGGACGAGCTGGGCCGGATCACGGTCATGTACGTGCGGCGGCCCCAGTGCGACGAGGCGGTCATCCGCGCCGCCCAGGCCGCCGACCGCCTGGAGGTCCCGCTCCGGCTCGTCACCCTGGCCATCGGCGACGTCAACCCCGAACCGCTCCGCGACGACCTGGCCCTCGCCATCCGGCTCGCGGTGGACTCCGCGGACCTGCTTCCCGAGGACGTCACCGCCGAGGTCGCCGAAGGCGACGACGTCGCGGACGCCTTGGACGACGTCGACTGGCCCGAGGACGAGCTCCTCGTCGCCGCGTCCAGCGAGGACGCCGCCGCCCACCGCGTCTTCCTCGGCGAGGTCGCCCTCAAGGTGCTGCGCGCCGCACCCTGCCCGGTCACGGTCCTCCCGCGTGGCTACTACTGAGTAGTCCCTTATGACCGTTTCAATGGAACCGCTTGCCGCCTGCTGTTTACCTCGGCTAAATTCCGTCGAGATCGGAACGTGACCTTGAACCGGGGCACGTTCCGTTCCCCGGTCGGGCGTCACCCTGCCCGAACGAGCGAGGGGGCAGGGAGCGAGATGGACCCGATCGGCAAGAAGCTGCTCGACATCGCCACGAAGGAGCTCGGCTACACCGAGAAGGGCGACGGCTACACCAAGTTCGGCGAGTGGTACCGCAAGAACATCGACGGCGACCACGACGAGTACTTCTCGACGGCGCCCTGGTGCGACATGTTCCTCGCCTGGGCCGCCGACAAGGCCGACGTCACCGGCCAGGCCGGGCAGTTCGCCTCCACCGTCGACCACGCCAAGTGGTTCAAGAAGAACGACGCCTGGGGCCACGACCCCGAACCGGGCGCCATCGTCTTCTACGACTGGAACGGCTCCGGCGACATCGACCAGATCGACCACGTCGGCATCGTCGAGAAGGTCGACGGCCACACCCTCCACACCATCGAGGGCAACGCCGACGGCTACAAGCTCATGCGCAAGACCCGCGACATGGACTCCGTCGTCGGCTTCGGCTACCCGTCCAAGATCAAGGTCGAGGCCAAGTACACCCCCAGGCACGCCGCGCCCGCCCCCACCGTCGACAAGGTCGGCGACCCCGCCTCGACGACGCGCACCCACGAGCTGGAGCACTCCCCCTCCCACTCCCCCGAGCAGGTCCCCGCCCAGGAGGTCGTCCTCGGCGGCATCCTCGCCTTCGTCCTGTGCGGCACCGTGGCCCTCGCCGCCGGCCGCGCCGCCGCCGCCAAGGCCCCCACCACGCCGCCCATCCGCGTCCGCAAGCGCGGCAAGCACCACCGCCCGTCCTCCCCCGTCGCCCTCCCGGCCGACATCACCCCCGCCGACCTCGACGCCGCGGACGCCGGCACCACCGTGATGCCCGCCCTCTCCCTCGCCGCCGCCCACGAGGCCGAGGACCGCGAGTTCTGGGGCCGCATCGCCCACCTCGAAGAGGACAAGGAGCTCGACTTCTGGAACACCCTGCACGCCGAGCTCACCGACTCGGCGTCCGACCGGTACGCAACCACTCCAGGATTCCGCTAGAGTTGTCCATGCGAGCCCGGGGGGCGACCCCCGGACCGGAACGCGGACGTGGCTCAGTTGGTAGAGCATCACCTTGCCAAGGTGAGGGTCGCGGGTTCGAATCCCGTCGTCCGCTCTGAGAGGCCCCCGTCAGGCCTCGCTCTGGTGGAGTGGCCGAGAGGCGAGGCAACGGCCTGCAAAGCCGTGTACACGGGTTCAAATCCCGTCTCCACCTCGCAGCACGCACAAGGGCGATTAGCTCAGTGGGAGAGCGCTACCTTGACACGGTAGAGGCCACTGGTTCAATCCCAGTATCGCCCACGAGTCGGGCCACCCTGTTCGGCGCCTTTGGCGCCTTCCCGGTGGCCCGCAATGCTTTCCTGGGGGGCGACCCCCAGACCCCCGAGTCGGGCCATCATGGTCGGCGCAGCTGCGCCTTCCCGGTGGCCCGCAATGCTTTCCTGGGGGGCGACCCCCAGACCCCCGATGTGGGGGACTCCGTCCCCCACGCCCCCTGCGTGCGGGGCTGAGGTTCGCGGACGCCATCAGCAATCACGTGGTGAGCGTTCAGACCAACCCCCGCCACGTTGCGCCAAGCTCGGCACCGGCCACCTTCGTACCTGTGAGTGGCCGCCTTCATGCGTGGTTGCCGGACGATAGCCGCACCGACGGGCGCACCACCTCCGCGACATCAACAGGATGGTCCTGGCGACGGAACCGGCGGCGGGTCGCGGTTGAGGCGCTGGGGGATGCCGCCGGGGACGCGCTTCAGTGGTCGAGTACGGCGGCGGTGGCTTCCAGCTCTACTAGTTGGTCGGTGTAACCGAGGACGGTGACGCCCAGGAGGGTGCTGGGGACGTCGTGGGCGCCGAAGGCGTCGCGGACCACCTGCCATGCCGTCACCAGGTCTTCCCGGCGGTTCGAGGCGACCAGTACTCGGGTGTTGATGACGTCTTGCAGCGACGCGCCTGCGTCCGCCAAGGCGGTTCGCAGGTTCTCCAGCGCTTTGGCCGCCTGGCCGGCGTAGTCCCCGATCGCGGCGGTCGTGCCGTCCTCGTTCAGCGGGCACGCCCCGGCCAGGAAGACGAGCCGGGCCTCCGCCGGGGCAGTCGCCGCGTAGGCGTACTCGGCCACGGCGGACAGGGACGCGGAGCGGATCAGCGTGACGGCACGGGGCATGGACGTTCCTCCGGGCTTCGGGTGCGGGCCTCCACGAGGCTGTCAAAGATCTTGTTCGCAGTCGACGCTTTTACGCTCGGGGCCTCTGTTGGAAACTCCACCGTCACCGGCGCATCATGGGCATCCTGGTTCATCGACGGCGCGCTGGAGGGTCGGGCTTGGCTGGATCGTCTCATCGGGCCGTTCTGCGGGCCGCGGTCCTGGTCGTGCTTCTCGGGTTGATCGCCGCGCCGCTCGGGCGCGGGCGGGCGGCCGGTGGCTCTGACGTCGCGGACCTCGACCGGTTCGTACGTGGGCGGCTCGCGGCCGCTCGGCTGCCGGGGATGGGGTTGGCGATCACGCGCGGGAGCGAGACCGTTCTCGTGCGGGGGTACGGGAAGGACGCGGGGGGCGCGCCGATCACGCCGGAGACCCGGTTCCGTGTCGCGTCGCTGAGCAAGTCCTTCACCGCGTTCGCCGTCATGCGGCGGGTCGAGGCCGGGCAGATCGGGCTCGACCAGCCCGTCCGCCGCTACCTGCCCGGCTTCCGGCTCGCCGACCCGGCCGGAGCGCGGATCACCGTCCGGGAGCTGCTCAACCAGACCAGTGGACTCGGGGACGGCGGCTTCCTCAGGATCGCCCGTGATCAGCAGACGAGTCTCGCGGGGCGGGTCGCCGACCTGCGGCAGGCGCATCTGGTCGACGCGCCTGGGCGTGCCTTCCACTACTGCGATCTGAACTACCAGGTCCTCGGGAGGGTCTTGGAGGTCGTCTCCGGGCGGCCGCTGTCCGACGAGTTGCGCCGGTCGGTCTTCGAGCCGCTCGGTATGCGCGACACCGTGTCCGTTCCCACCGCGCAGGAGGGAACACGTGTCGCACCGCGTCTTGCGCGGGGCGGGATCGTGGTTTACGGCCTGCCCGTCGGGCGGGCGGAACTGCACGGGCTGGTGGGCGGCTCCGGCGGGGTGATCACCAGTGCCCGGGACATGACCCGGTGGCTGAGGCTGCACGCGGGTGACCCCTCGGGCCTGCTCAGCGCGGCCGGGATGCGGACGCTGCACACGCCGCCGCCCGGGGTGGACGGCGGCTACGCGATGGGCTGGTTCAGTCCGGAGGGCGCCCCGCCGCGGCTGGAGCACAACGGCGTCCTGTCGACGTTCTACGCCGACCAGGTCGTCCTGCCCGGAAGCCGCGTCGGCATCGCTCTGCTCTACCCGGTGAACGACGCGCTCGCCGACACCAGCGGGATCAAGGAGGGCGTGATCGCGCTCATGACCGGCCGCCGTCCCGCCGCGGCCCGGATCCCGGACGGCCGGGTCACGGCGGTGCTGCTCGGCATCCTCACCCTCGGCTCCGTCGTCCTGCGGACGAGGGCGCTGGTGCGCCTCCGCCGCTGGACGGACCGGGCCCGCGCCCGGGACCGGTGGCGGACGCTCGTCCTGACGGTGCCGCAGATCGCCTGGCCGGTGCTGCCCGCCGTCCTCGTGCTCGCGCTCCCCCGGCTCATGCTGCTCCTGACCGGGCGCGCCTTCTCCTACACGCAGCTGTTCCTGTCCATGCCCGCCGTCGAGACCTGGCTGGTCTCCGCCGGGGCACTCGGGCTCGCCCTCGGTACCGCGCGGATCGTCGCGCTGCCGCGCCGGCCCGCCCGCACGTCACCGAAGGACCGGTAGCGTGCGGGCGGCGGCTCGGGTCAGCGTTGGAGCTGCGGGGTGAACGCCGCCGCGCGGGCGTAGAGCTTGTACAGCTTGAACTGGCCGGCGAAGGACAGCCCGCAGGCGTTGTCGAGGACGCTGGTCGCCTTCTTGTTGCTGAGCGTGGTGCCGCGCGCTCCCGGGTGGTCGATCTGGCCGCCCATGAACACCCCCATCCTGTCGAGCATGTGCTCGCGCTGGCCGGTGTTCATCCCCTGCCAGGAATGGCACGTCACGGCCGCGAGCAGCGCGTCGTTGAGCTCTCCCGACGCGCCGTGGTCGTGGTCGTCGGCGGGCGCCGCCTTCGCGGCGGCCGGGGACTTGAACCAGGGGCACGGGCCGCCCGGCTTCAGGTCGGTCATGCAGACGAACAGCTCGGCCTCGTTCTCCAGGTTGCCGAGGCCGATGCTCAGCCAGGGGACCTTGCCGTTCAGGCAGTCGGGCAGGTTCTTCGGAGCGCTGGTCGCGTTGCCGTTGGAGTACCAGCAGTTGCCCACGTTGCCGGGGAAGGCGTCCCACCAGAAGTCCACGCCGTTGCCGGTCATCGTGTTGCCGTGGAACGAGTTGCGGTGCGAGGTGGACAGCTTCAGCGGATCGCAGCCGGTGATGGGCGAGTTCCCCGGACCGCAGACGAAGGCGTCGGGGACGGCGAACAGCATCGCCCCGCGCCTGCGGTTGTCGTGGAAGCGGTTGTTGCGGACGACGTTGTCGTCGCCGCCCGCGATCCACATGCCGGTGCCGACGGGAACCGGCACCGACGGCACCACGTCGCTGCCGGGCAGGTACGGGTTGAAGTTGTTGGAGGAGAAGACGTTGTTCTCGATCAGGTCGCCCTGCTGCGGAAAGCCGGGGTGGCCCGCCGCGGTGAACACGTCGGTCGTGAAGCCGAGGGCGTTGCCGTAGAAGTTGTTGTGGTGCAGCCAGGTGGCGCTGCCGTCGGTGCCGGAGTAGCCGCTGGTGTTGTGGTGGGAGTCGCAGTAGCGGATCTCCTGGCTGTAGCGCGCCTTCGGATAGACCTTCGGGTCTCGGCCCGCCGAGGTCTTGGCGCCCGACCCCGGATAGAGCCCGGAGTCGCCGCTGCCCGCCGCCTCGCAGTTCTGTATCAGGCCGTGGTCCTCGACGAAGGTGAGGACGCCGTACTCGCCCGCGTAGAAGGTCTTGAAGCGGTCGAGCATGTAGCCGTTGGTCTCCAGCACGTAGATGGCGTGCTCCTCGGCATGCCGGACCGTGACGTTCCGCAGGACGAAGCCGTCGGCCCGGTCGGCGCGGATGCCCACGTCCTTCGCCGAGCGGCGCGGGCCGCCGTTGCCGGACGCGGGGTCGCCGGCCTCGACGACCACGTCGTCCGCGCTCACGCCCGACCCCTCCATCTGGAGGTTGCAGCGCACGCACTTGCCCAGGTTGGGGACGCCGTGCCGGTCGACCAGCGGCGGGTCCGGGTCCTTGCCGGAGCCGGGCGAACGGCCCAGCACGGCGATCAGGTTGGCGTCGTTCGGGCACATGTACTCGCCGAGGTAGGAGTACGCCCCGGTGCTCAGCTTGTACGGGTCGCACGCCTTGTCGTGGGTGGGCTTCTGGCGCGCGGTGGGCTCGGTGTAGACGCCCGGCAGGACCACGACCCGGTCGTTGTTCCTCGAGTCGTTCACCGCGGGCTGGATCTCGTTGTACCGGCACCGCGAGGCCAGGGCCTTGTTGACGCGCGTGAGCTCCCGCGCCTCCGCGGCGCTGAAGCTCCGGTGGTCGTTCGGCCGGATGTCGTAGCCCGACTTCCGAGCCCGCTTGATCGAGGCCTCCAGGCGCTTGAGCGAGTCGGGCCGGCACACCACGCGGGTCGTGCTGCCCTTGGTCGTCTCGATCGACGACGCCAGGGTCCTGGCCTTGGGGACCGCGCCGCCCGCGCACGGGCTGACCGAGCAGTCCGGGCCGGGCAGCGGCCAGTACGAGGGGCGCTCGATGTGCGCGCCCGCGCTCGCCGTCAGCCCGAGGACCAGCCCGAACGCGGTGGCAACGATCAGCCAGAGCCTGCCGGGGAACCGTCTGCCCATAAGTCGCCCTCGTCTCCGAGGCCCCTGTCCGGCACTGCCGGGACCGCGGCCCGCAGATCACAGAATTTGAGTGAGTTTCACGTTCAATGTAACTTCGGACACACTGAAAGATCCCGTCACACGTCCACAACCGGCCACGCCGCTCCCCCGGCTCGACCGGGCGGAGAAAGGCCTCCTCGTGAACGGCTTGGCCCTCTCGCTCGTCCTCGCCGCCGCCGTCGTGCACGCGTTCTGGAACTTCTCCGCGAAGCGGGTCGGAGACGGCGGGGCGCCGTTCGTCTTCCTCTACTACACCGTTGGGGCCGTCGTTTTCGCCCCGGCGGCGGCGGTCTTCCTGGTCCTCTCCCCTCAGCGTCCTGAATGGACGTGGCTCCTCGCGGCGCTGGGGACCGCGCTCCTGCACGTGGCGTATGGAATCGTGCTCCAGCGCGGGTATGCGGTCGGTGACCTGTCGGTGGTGTACCCCCTGGCCAGGGGGACGGGGCCGCTGCTGTCGGTGCTGGCGGCGGTCCTCTTCCTCGGTGAGGACCCCGGCGCGGCGGGGCTGGCCGGCGCACTCCTGGTGATCGCCGGTGTCCTGGTCGTCAGCAGCGGCGGACCGACGGCGGACGGCGCCTCGCCCGCGCGGCGCCGCGCGGGCGTCTTCTACGGCGTGCTGACGGGGGTCGTGATCGCGGGCTACACGCTGTGGGACGCCCACTCGGTCACCGGGCTCGGCGTCCCGCCGCTGGTCTACTTCGGCGTCGGCACCCTCGTCCAGAGCCTGCTCCTCGCGCCGCACGCGCTGCGGAACCGGGCACGGGTCGCCCGGCTGTGGCGCGACCACCGCCGCGAGGCGCTGACCATCGGCCTGCTGTCGCCGGTGGCGTACCTGCTCGTGCTCTTCGCGCTCCGGATGGCGCCGGTCAGCCTGGTCGCCCCGGCCCGCGAGCTGAGCATCGTGCTCGGCGGGCTGGCCGCGTGGCGGGTCCTGGGCGAGGCGCACGCCGTCCGGCGGCTGGCGGGTTCGGCCGTGGTGCTGGCCGGGATAGCCGCCATCGCGATGGCCTGACTCCGCCGAGGCTCGACCGCCGTCAGAAGGCGACGGCGACCTTGCCTCGGGCGTGGCCGCGCTCGACGTGGCGGAGGGCCTCGGGGAGTTCGGTGAACGGGTAGGTCCGGTCGATGACGGGGGTGACCCGTTCCTTCTCCATCAGCTCCGCCAGGAACCGCAGGTCCGTGGAGTTGGGCTTCCATCCGACGTTGGCGATGCGCTGTCTGACGAAAGGGGAGGCCAGGGCGCCGCGGACGATCTGCCCCGCGGGTCCGAGCAGCCCGCCGCGGGGCGAGGCGATGCCGCCGACGATCACGAGGGTCCCGCGGGAGGTCAGGCAGCGCCGCAGCCGGGTCAGCGACCGGTCGCCGACGATGTCCAGGAGCAGGTCGTAGTGCCCCTTCCGTTCGGTGAAGTCCTCCCGGGTGTAGTCCACGACATGGTCCGCGCCCAGGGAGCGGACCAGTTCGAGGTTGCGGGTGCTGCACACTCCGGTGACCTCGGCCCCGAACGCCTTGGCGAGCTGGACGGCGAACGTGCCGACGCCGCCCGAGGCCCCGTGGACGAGGACCCGCTGCCCGGCGGAGATCCGGCCCGTGTCCCGCAGCCCCTGCAGCGCGGTGTGCCCGGCCATCGACACCGACGCCGCCTGCTCGAAGGTGAGGCGGGCGGGCTTGACGGCCAGCCGGTCCTGCGGGACGGCGACGGCCTCGGCGAACGAGCCCAGGCGGACCTCCCCGAAGACCTCGTCGCCGGGACGCAGCCCGGTCACCGCGTCGCCCGTCCGTTCCACGACGCCGGCGAGGTCGGCGCCGAGGACCAGGCCGGGCCTCGGCCTCCGCAGGCCGTAGGTGAGCCGCACCAGCTTCGGGTCGGCCCGAAGGTGGCGCCAGTCGTAGGGGTTGACGGACGCCGCCCGCGTGCGGACGAGCACCTCGTCCGGGCCGATGTCCGGTTCCCCGACGTCCTTGAGGGCCAGCGCGTCCGGCGGGCCGTAGCGGTCCCAGGTCCAGGCCTTCATGGCGGCTTCCTTCCGTTGGGCGTGCTCACCGGGATGGGCGTTGGACCGATCGGCCGTCGTACGTCGTAAGGTTGTCATACGTCGTAAGGTAATCGTACGCCGTAAGGCGGTCAAGAGGGAGGAAGCGGATACCGCTCGGAGACGACGGACGGCGCGCTCAGGTGCGGCCGGAGAGGATCACGAAGCGGCGGCGCGGCGCCGCTCCAGCCCTTCGAGGATCAGGTCGAGGGCGAACTCGAACTCGAACTGGTCGTCGCAGAAGCCCAGGGTGCCGTCCGGGTCGTCGTGGACGGCGTCCGCGAGCATCCCCGCGAGGTTCGGGAACCGGTCGGCCATCTGCTCCATCGCCGCGGCGTCGTCGGCCGGTGCGTCGCCGGGCTGGAACAGCTCCTGGGCGAACCCGAGGGCTCGGCTGCCCAGGACGTGCAGCGCGCGGTGCGCCAGGTCGAAGGAGAAACCGCCCGCCCGGAGAAGGCCCACGACGTGGTCGTAGTAGGCGATGACGGCGGGGCTCATGGTGGGGCGGGTGGCGATCAGTTGCGGAGCCCAACGGTGACGGAGGAGAACCTCCCGGGCGGCGAGGATCCGCGCGCGCAGAGCCGCCCGCCAGTCGCGCTCGGGGAGCGGGGCGTCGGCCTCCTCCACCGCCGCCATGATCTCGTCCAGGACCACCTCGACGAGACCGTCGAAGACGGCCTCCTTGTTGGCGACGTGGTGGTACAGCGACATCGCCTCGACGCCGACCTCCTGCGCGAGCCGGCGCATCGTGAGCGCGTCGAGCCCGTCGCGGTCGGCGAGGCCGGCGGCCGCGCGCAGCACCCGCCTGCGGCTCAGCGGGATGCGCGGCCGCTCGGCCACCTCGTCGGCGTCGGTCCGTGGAGTCATCGATCTTCCTCCCGACGCACTCTACCCGTACACGGTAAGTCTCCCGGAAGACCGTCCCGCGCCGTCTGAGGATCCCGACCACCCGGTTCCCCTACGGGCGCGGGAGGGGGTCCGCGCGATCCGGGCGGTACGGGGCGAGGAGTGGGGACGGGCCGCCGTCGATCTCCTGGGCCACCAGGGCGGCCAGGTGGGGGGCGAGGGTGATGCCGCTGTGGGTGACGACCGTGTACAGGCCGGGGGCCTGGAAGCCGATGAGGGGGTAGCCGTCCACAGGCAGGGGGCGGACGCACCTTCGCACTTCGGCGACCTCCGCGTTCAGGTGCGGGATGAGCGCGCGGGCGCGGGCGTGCAGTTCGCCGCCCACCGCCCGGATCAGTTCCGGGGAGGCGGACTCGTCCACGCCGGCGTCCAGGTCGTCGGCCTCCAGGTTCAGTCCCCCGGCCTCGGACTGCCTGACGGACAGGCCGGGGGCGTGGACGAGGCCGTTGACGACGGTCTGCGACGCGGACGTGATGGCGACGAGGCACGGGGCGGCCGAGCCCGGCTCGGAGGGGTCCACCAGCGGGAGGGTGACCCCGGCCGTGGCGAGGAGCTTGGGGCTGCGCCAGCCCGCGGCGCAGATCGTGAGGTCGGCGTCCAGGTCGCGGCCGTCGTCCAGCCGCACGCCGGTCACGCGGTCGCCGTCGGTGGTGAGGCGCATCGCGCGGTGGCCCGTCACGAGGGCGGCGCCCGATTCCCGGGCGCGGCCGGCCAGCGCCCGCGCGGCGGGGCCTCCGTGCACGTGGCCCTCGTCGGGGTAGTGCACGATGAGCGCGTCCCCTGGCACGCGGATGTGCGGTTCCAGCTCGCCCACCTGGCCGGAGCCGATCAGGTCGGCGGCGTAGCCGAGGGCGGTGAGGCGGGCGACCCGGTCGGCCAGCCGCTCCTTGGCGTCGTCGGTGGTCGCCCACGTGACGTTGCCCGACGGGCGGTACCAGTCCGGGTCGCCGAACCCGGCCGCCAGGTCGCGCCAGGCGGACATCGCCGCGGTCCGGAACCGGTGGTAGGACGGGTCGGAGGGGTCGTTGGCGTTGATCCAGGCGTAGCTCGTGCCGGACGTCCCGGCGCCGGGCTCCTCCCCTTCGACCACCGTGACCTCGTGCGCCGGAAGCGCGGGGCCTCCGGCCGCCGGACGGGTGAGGCGGTCCGCGAGGGCGGCCCCGACGATCCCCGCACCCACGACCAGTACGCGCATGCCCTCAGAATGACATCCGCTCCCCGAGGCGGCGAGGGCCCTTCGTCCCCGGCCCCGTTCTGCGGTCGGCGGAATCGCTGGGGCCCCGCGGGGATGCCGATCTACGATGTGCGCATGGCCGAGACCGCGCGACCGCTCACGCCCGCCGACGACATCGAGAAGCCGCACGAGCATGCGCCGCACCGGCCCGCCGCGGCGCGCCCGCCGGCCGAGCCGCTGTGGCGCGACGCGCTCGGCCAGTGCCTGCGGCGCGCACGGCTCGAACGCGGCGAGATCCTGGTGGAGACCGCCCGCCGGGCGGGGGTCTCACCGCAGTACCTCTCCGAGATCGAGCGCGGCGTGAAGGAGCCGTCGAGCGAGATGATCGCCGCCGTCGCCGGCGCCCTCGACATGACGCTCGGCGACCTGACGCTGGCGATCGCGACGGGCCTGCTGGCCGTGCCGGCCGGAGCGGCTCCGGCCGGCCCGACCTGCCAGGCGGCGTACGCCCTCGCCGCGTAGCCGGTCCCGCTACGCGGGCATCGGCTGCCGCTCCTCCAGGACGTGGTCGATGAGGCCGTACTCCAGCGCCGCGTTCGCGGTGAAGACGCGGTCCCGGTCGGTGTCGGCGCGCAGGGTCGCGACGTCCTGCCCGGTGTGCCGGGCGAGGATGCCCTCGATGTCCGCGCGGACGCGGACGACCTCGTCGGCCTGGAGGATGAGGTCCGGGATCGCCCCGCGGCCCTGCCCGATCGGCTGGTGCAGGACGACCCTGGTGTGGGGCAGGGCCGCGCGCTTGCCGGGGTCGCCGGCCGCCAGGAGCACGGCGCCGACGGCGACCGCCTGGCCCACGCACGTCGTCGCCACCGGCGCGCGGATGTAGCGCAGCGTGTCGTACACGGCGAGCATCGCGCTCGGGTCTCCGCCCTCGCAGTTGATGTACAGCTGGATGTCGCGCTCGGGGTTGTCGGACTCCAGGTACAGCAGCTGCGCGACGAGGGCGTTCGCCACGCCCGCGTCGATGGCGGTCCCGAGGTAGATGATCCGCTCGGTCAGCAGATGCGAGTAGACGTCCATGATCCGTTCACCGCGGGGGTGCTGCGCGATGACGTTCGGGATCGTGTAGGTGCTCATCGCGCGTCTCCTCCGGACGGTGCGCCGAGCCCGACGGGGCGGCGGCGGGTGGGCATGACCTCGTCGAACGTGCTGACGATCGCGTCGATGAACCCGTAGTCGAGCGCCTCCTGCGCGGTGTACCAGCGGTCGTGCAGCGAGTCCTCGAAGACGCGCTCGATGGGCTGGCCGGTGTCCTCTGCGATGAGGCCGAGCACCGTGTCCCGGGTGTGGCGCAGGTCGTTGGCCTGCAGTTCGATGTCGACGGCGGCGCCCGCGATCCCGGCGGAGCCCTGGTGCATCAGCACGCGGGCGTGCGGCATCGCGCGGCGCTTGCCGGGCGTGCCGGACGACAGCAGGAACTGCCCGGCGCTGTAGGCGATGCCGAGCACCAGCGTGGACACGTCGCACGGGATGAGCCGCATGACGTCGCGGATCGCCAGCATCGACGGCACCGACCCGCCGGGCGAATGGATCCACAGCGCGATGTCGGTCGAGGAGTCCTCCCTCGCCAGGGTCATCAGCTGCGTCGCCAGCAGCGTGCCGTTGTCGTCGTCCAGCGGGCCGTCGAGCACGAGGACGCGCTGCTGGTAGAGCTCGCTCCGCACGCGTTCGTTGAACAACGGGATTGACTGTTCCTCGCTCATGCCCTTCACTCTGCGCCCGCCCGCGGACCGGTCACAGCCTGATCTGCCCTCGGCGGATCCGCTCAGAGCAGCGCGCCCCACAGGCGCGAGGGCATGTTCCCTGGTCAGAGCGGGTATCAGCAGGATTCCGGACGTGGGGCCGAGACGGACTCGGGGGGAGTTTTGCGCGAGGAGAGCAGCGGCATGGACGCCGAGAGGGACGTCGAGCGGCGCGTCCAGCGCGTCGGCACCGGCGCGAGCGACAGGCCCGGGACGCTGGAGACGGAGGCCGGCCCGGGCATGGGCGAGGCCGAGAGCGACGTCCGCGAGCGCGTCCAGCACCTCGGGACGGGCGGGCACGGCGACCTCGGAGACCGGGCGCCGGAGTCGGAGGGCGCCGAGGCCCGAGCGGACGTGCGGCGGCGCGTCCAGGGCGTGGGCACGGGCGCGAGCGAGGCCGCCGGGACGCTCGGGACGGACCCGGCGCCCGACACCGGCGGCGCGCGCAGGGACGTCGAGCGGCGGGTCCGGCACCTAGGGACGGGCGCGAGCGGCACCGCCGGAGACAGGACGGCAAGCGAGGAGTGAAGACCTGCCGCGTCGCCGGACTCAGGAAGGCGTGGAGGCGGTGAGCGGAAAAGAGGCCGCCGGGGTGGGAGCCGTCGTCGCGGTGAAAGAGGCGTAGCCGGCGACGGTGCGGGGCGGGCGCCCGTCCACTTCTTCGCCGGGCGGCCGGTTCTCGGGCATGCTCGCCTGGTCCCCGTCGGGTTCTTCCGCAAGCGGCATGACTCGTCTCCCCGAGGCGGCCGAAGTGATCGGTCCGCTCTACCGCACCGCGCCCGGTCTAAACATTCCCCTGGTCGTCAGGGCGGCGCGCCGACCCGCCGGGGCGCATCCGCCAGGGGCTCGGGATCAGGGTGCGGGCGTGGGCGGCGGCTGCGAGGTGGGCCGGGTCGCCGGTCCGGTCGAAGGCTTCGACGGCGGTGTCGGTGAACTTCAGGACGTGCTCGTCGCCGTGGTCCGCCGCGCGTTCCAGCGCTGCGGCGGGGGTGAGCCCGGCGGGTTCCGGATGCGGGGCCGGATCGGCGGGGGCGTAGGTCGCGACGATCGCGGCGGCCGCCGCCCACGCGGCCGCGAAGCCGCCCGTCCACAGCCGCGCCGGCAGCACCGGCAGGATGTGCCGGACGGCGTTCGGGGCCGTGGCGGCGTGCACCAGCAGGACGGGCGCGGCGCGGCCGAGGCCGAGGTACGCCGAGACCGCCGCGTCGACGAGGGATTCGAGGCGCTCGGGCACCTCCTCGGCCGACGCCGGGCCGCGCAGCCGGCGGACGCTCGCCGGCCAGCCGGACGTCCCGGCGAGCCGGTCCAGGCGGTGCGCGATGTATCCGCTCTGGTCCGCCAGGCGCGCGACGCCGCGGAGGGCGTCGGCCGGTGCGAGCACTCCCCCGGGCGGGACTGTCCCCGGCAGCTCGCGGTACCGCGCGGCCCAGAAGGCGAGCCCGTGCGCGAGCTCCTCGACCAGCTCCGGCGCGGGCGAGGCGCCGGGGGCGTCGCGCAGGGCCCGTACGGCGTGCCCGACCCGGATGACGCCGTGCGTCGACCCCGCCACGATGCCGGGGAGCAGGCGCGGCCACCATTCGGTGAGGACGTCCGTCCACGGCCGCTCGCGCAACTCGGTGCGGAAGAAGCGCGTCCAGGCGGGCAGGCGCCGGGCGGACCCGAGCGCCGCGCGCCAGTCGCGGCGGGAGATCTCCGCGCCGGAGGAGGGCGGCTCCGCGAGGCGCCTCACGTAGCGGTCGAGCCAGCGGTCGACGTCGACGTCCAGGCCGCGCCGCACGATGACCTCGACCGCCATCGGCCCGTGGTTGGTCATCCCGTGGTCGCCCTCCTCGTCGCCGCCGAACTCCGGGCCGTAGGCGTGAAGGCGCTGGTAGGACTCGAGCAGGCGGTCATGCGCTGTGGTCATGCGGGCAGTGTCCGCCCGCCGCCGGGACCGGGGCGACGATTAGGCTCTGCCCTAATCGAAGGGGCGGTCGGTGATCCACCTGCATTTCACCGCGGCCGACCTCGGCCGCGTCCGGTTCGCGTCGTCGCCGCTGTGGGAGTGCGTCGCCAGCGTGCGCACCCTCCAGAGCGCGCGCGACGGATGGCACCTGCACCGCGCGTGGTGCGACCGGTTCCGCGCCCGGGTTCACGAGCGGCTCCCGCCGCACGTGATGGAGCTGCTCACGGCGCTGGTGCGGCCCGCCGGCTACATCCCCGACTTCCTGGTCCCCTCGCCGCCCCGGCGGACCGTTCCGTTCGAGGACGCCCTCGCGCAGGTCGCCGCGTCCGACCCCGGGACGGTGGCGGGCGAGCTCGCGCACCTCGCCCGCCACCGCGCCGCGCAGCGCGGCGAGGGGCGGGAGCGGCGCAGGGCGCTGCTCCAGTCGCTCGTCGACCGGCCCGACGCCGGAATCGGGCGGGTCACCGACGCGCTCGCGGCCTACCACCGGGTGGCGGTCGCGCCGGATTGGGCACGGATCGAGGCGGTGCTCCAGGACGACGTCGCCTACCGGCTCCAGGCCCTCGCCGACGGCGGCGTCCAGAAGATGATGCGCGACCTGCACCCGTCGGTCGGGTTCGCGGACGGCGTCATCCGGGTCGTCAAGGACTACGAGGGGCACGCCGACCTCGGCGGCCGCGGGCTGGTCCTGGTGCCGTGCGCGTTCGCCTGGCCGGACGTCATCGTCCTCACCGCGCGGCCGAACGTCCCGACCGTGTCCTACGCGCCCCGCGGCGTCGGCAGGCTCTGGGCCCGGCGCCCCACCCCCGCCGCCGCGGCGCTCGCCGAGGTGCTCGGGCGGACCCGCGCGGCCCTCCTGGCGCAGCTGGACCTCCCGATGTCGACCACCCAGGCCGCCGCGCAGCTCGCCCTGTCGGCGCCCTCGGTCAACGCGCACCTCCAGGCTCTGCGGGCGGCGGGCCTGCTCGCGGCTCGGCGCGACGGGCGGCGCGTCCTGTACTCCAGGACGGAGCTGGGCGACCGGCTCCTCGCGGGCCGCTGACTCAGCGGGAGCTGCTCTGCGTGGCGCGGTAGTGGGAGGGCGAGACGCCGTAGAGGCCGCGGAACGCCTGGCGGAGCGCCTCCTCGCTGCCGAACCCGCAGCGGGCGGCGATCGTCTCCACGGTCAGCGCCGTGCCGGTCAGCAGGTGCGCGGCGGCCTCGCCGCGCGCCCGGCGCACGAACCGCCCCGGGCTCATGCCGAGCTCGGCCATGAACAGGCGGGACAGGTGCCGCTGGCTGACGCCCGCGCGGGCGGCCAGCGCCGCCGTCGACAGGTCCGCCGCCGGGTTCCCGGCGATGTGCGCGACGGCGTCCTGGACGAGGGAGTGGCGTGCCGAGGGCGCCGTGAACATGCTCATCTGCGCCTGGTTGCCGGGCCGCTGCAGGTAGGTCACGAGTTGCCGCGACACGCTCCGGGCCAGGTCCGGACTGACGTCGGCCTCTATGAACGACAGCGTGAGGTCCAGGGCGGCGGTCACTCCGGCGGACGTGCACACTCCCCCGTCCGTCACGAAGATCGGTCCGCTGTCGAACTCGACGGCCGGGAACCGGCCCGCCAGGTAGTCGGCGTGCTCCCAGTGCGTCGACGCGCGGCGCCCGTCCAGGAGCCCGGCGGCGGCGAGCACCCCGGCGCCGGTGCACACCGACGCCACGCGGCGGGACTCCAGGCCGAGCCTGCGCACGTGCGCGACCAGCCGCCCGTCCTCCATCGCGTCGACGTAGCCGATGCCCCCGGACACCACCAGCGTGTCGAGCGGCCCGGTGACCCGCTCCAGCGAGCACTGCGCCTGGAGCGTCAGGCCCGTCCCGGTGTGGATCGGCCGGCCGCCCGGCGAGGCGAGCGAGACGTCGTAGACGCCCCGGCGGTTCAGGAAGTTGGCCACCTGGAGCGCCGAGACGACGCAGGCGATGTCCAGCAGTTCGGCCGCCGGGTAGCCCACCACGAGGACGCGGCGCAGTTCGTGCATACCGCCACGGTATTGCCCGTCGGCGTCTCTATCACCTATGTCCGATAGACCGCTACCCCAAGTTTTCGGACCTCCCCGCGTCCGGAGCTGGCTGGGCCGGGCCCGGCGCGCCGAGAGTGATGCCATGGCTACCTCGTCCCACACCCTGGACTCCGATTCACGGGCCACCGCCCGCCCGCGCGCCTCATGGCGGCGGCTCACCCTGCACTACGTCGAGATGGTGCTCGCGATGTTCGCCGGGATGATCGTCCTCGGCGCGCTCCGCGCGGCTCTCGGGCTGACCGTCGACTTCGACGCGCATCCGGGCGCCCACTACCTGCTCATGGCCGCCGACATGGCGGTCGGCATGGCCGCCTGGATGCGCCTGCGCCGCCACGGCTGGGGCTGCACGCTGGAGATGTGCGCCGCGATGTACGTTCCGGCGGTGCTGGTCCCGCTCGTCTGGGCCGGCGTCATGAGCGGGATGGCGTTCATGACGGCCGCGCACGTCCTGATGATGGTCGCGATGCTCGCCGTGCTGCTCCGGCGCCGGCGCGAGTACCACCACTGAGGCCGCCGCCATGACCGCACCCGAGACCACGGTCGTCATCCCGCTGTACGACCGCTTCACCGCGCTGGACGTCGTCGGCCCGTACCAGATGCTGGCGCTCACGCCCGGCGTGCGCGTGGTGTTCGCCGCCGAGCAGGCGGGCCCCGTGCGCGACGACTGCCGCACCCTCCAGATGACCGCCGTCGGCCTCGACGAGGCGCCGCGCCCGGACGTGGTGGTCGTCCCCGGCGGCCCCGGCACCGTCCACGTCCTGGAAGGGGCGCTCCCGGACTGGCTGCGCGACGTCCACGCCACCACCCGCTGGACGGCCTCGGTGTGCTCCGGGTCGCTCATCCTCGGCGCCGCGGGCCTCATCAAGGGGCTGCGCGCGACCACCCACTACCGGCACCTGGACAAGCTCCCCCTCTTCGGGGCCGACCCGACGCCGGAGCGCGTCGTGGTCGACGAGGACGCCCGCATCGTGACCGCCGCGGGCGTCTCCAGCGGGATCGACATGGCGCTGCGCCTCGTCGAGCTCCTCACCGACACGCGGACCGCCCAGGCCGTGCAGCTCTGGACGGAGTACGACCCGCAGCCCCCGTTCGACGCCGGCTCCCCGGCGCGCGCTCCCGAGGACGTCGTGGAGCTGGCCGCCGAGTACGAGGCGGCCGCGCTGGAGGACGCGATGCGGGCGCGCTGACCCGCGAGCGCGGCGGCCCGCGAGCAGGCCGCCGCCTCGACGGTCGCGGGGGCGCCGCCGAGGCGCGTCCCGGCCGCCCTCCGGGCCGCCGCGCCCTACAATTCCACGGGTGACCGCCTACAGTGATCTTGATCCGTTCGGGGACCTGGACGCCTCCGCGCTGCCCCCGCGCCAGCAGCGGATCCTGGCGATGATCCGCGACTGGGCGGTCAGGTACGGGTACGCGCCGAGCACGCGCCAGATCGGCGACGCCGTCGGCCTGCGGTCGCCGTCGTCGGTGTCGCGCCATCTGGCGAGCCTGGAGGACAAGGGGTTCCTGCGGCGCGGCGCCGCGGTCTCCCGGCCGATCGACGTGCGCATGTTCCTGCCGGACCGTCCGGCGCGCGAGTCCGCCGACGGCCCGGTGACCGTGCCCGTCGTCGGGGACATCGCGGCCGGCGTCCCCATCCCGGCCGAGGAGCACGCCGACGACACGCTGGTGCTGCCCCGCGAGCTGACCGGGCGCGGCACCGTCTTCGGCCTGCGCGTGCGGGGCGACTCGATGATCGACGCCGCGATCTGCGACGGCGACATCGTCGTGGTGCGCCGGCAGCCCGAGGCCCACTCGGGCCAGATCGTCGCCGCCATGATCGACGGCGAGGCCACCGTGAAGGTGTACCGGCGCCGCGAGGGCCACGTCCTGCTCGAACCCCGCAACCCCGCCTACGACGTGATCGACGGCGACGAGGCGACCGTCCTCGGCATCGTCGTCTCGGTCCTCCGCAGCGTCTGACCGCCGCGGCGCCGGCGCCTGCCCGCCCCCTCAGAAGACGATGAAGATCACCCGGAAGCGGCCGCCTCGGAACAGGTAGCGGACGTACAGGGCGGACAGCCCCGCGATCGCGAGCCCCACGAAGCCCGCGCCGACGGCGGCGTGGGTGAAGAAGAAGAGGCTCGCCAGCGTGCAGAGCGCGGTCACGCCCAGCCACCACCAGAAGTAGAACCCCATGTACGTGGTCTTCGGGTGCGCCAAGGGAGTGTTGTGGTCTGACATGGCCGCTCCGTGTCTCGATGGGTGCGGGGCAATCCACGCCAGGCTTCCCGATGACTCCCTCGATCGGCAGCAATGCTGGACAACTCTGGAATGCACTGACATTCACCGATGGATGGCGCGTCACCGTCCAGGGGAAATGATGCAGGTGCGCCATACCGATGAGTAGTTTCCGCTGTCGTGGCGACCGGTCCTCGGCGGGCGTCCCCGCCGGTCAGATGCCGTCCACCACCTCCGCCGCCCTCCTCATCTGGCACTTCGCAAAGGCCGTCGGCGACGCCGTCGCGGTATCGCCGTGATCGATTTCGGCGCGGGATGAGAGTTCGCTATTTACGGCGTTGACCCACCTATCCCGATAGCGCGAAAGTTGGGCCGTTATGGAGCCATCGTGCGCAGAGGTCAACACCGCACGGTGAAGATCCAGGAATGGGGGACGGCATGGCCGTACCGAACCGTTTTCTCCGCCGTGTGACGGCCGGCGGCGTCGTGCTGGCGCTCCTCGCCGGCTGCGGTGGCGGGCCGGCGTCGAGGAAGGACCTCTGCGACGCGTACGGCAAGTACCAGAAAGAGGTCTCGCGGCCGCACTTCCTCTCCAACAAGGGGGTGTTCGACGCGCTGCGGGACCTCGGCGACACCGCCGAGCGCTACGAGGGGAACGCCTCGGTGCGGCAGGCGGGGCCGGCGCTCAAGAAGATGGGCGAGTCGGACTCCTACCGGCCGATGGAGGCCGAGTACCGCGCCCTCCCGATACGGGCGGAGTGCAGGACCGGCTGAACACCGCACCCGGCCGCTCACGGCGGCCGGGGCGTCCCGACGGCGGCCGGATCGACGGTGATCCGGCCGCCGTCAGTGCTGGGCGGCGAAGCCGAGCACGACGACCGCCAGCAGGAGGAGCCCGATGACGGCCACGGCGAGGAGGGAGATGCCGCCGCCTATCTCGATGTTGCTGTTCCGATAGGTGTCGCGCCCCGACGCCTGGAACGTCCCTCCGCTGACGTCTCGGACGTCCATGCGCACGCTGTTGCTCTGGGGCTGCGGGCGGGCGCGCTCGATCGCGGCGTCCAGTGATCGGGCGAAGGCCTCGTCACGCTCGGCGCCCTGGCGCAGCAGTGCCCGCACCCCCTCGTCGCGCCGCGGGTCCGCGGCGAACACCTCGAACGCCGCCAGCCGGTCGTGCAGCAGGAACCACCGCCTGACCAGGTCGTGCAGATCGGCCGCGCCCGCCGCGGCCGCCGGGTCCACGACGGCCGCGGCGAGCACCTCGACGGCCTCGGACGCCAGTCTCTCCGCCCGCATGGGGGCCTCCCTCCCGTTCATGCGGACGTCGGGCAGACGCGGGCCTGCCCGTTCGGGGCCAGGAGCTGCGCGTCCCCCCAGACCGCCCTGTAGTCGCCGCCGTACTCGCTGCCGTTCCTGGAGGTGATCAGCGTGACTCTCAGGTAGAGGGTGGCGTAGGCCGAGACGTCCTGGTCGAACTCGGCCGGCTTGCCCGGGCTCACCGTCTTGTGGTCGATCACCCTCTGATCGTCACCGAGCAGGGCGAACTCGGTGCTCGCCCTCACGTCCTCGTCGTCCGGCATGCCGGCCAGCGCCGTGAAGCGCTTGTACCGCTTGCTGGGAGTCAGGACGATGAGGCGGGCGCGGCCGACCTCGGACACCGGCATGAAGACGCTGCGGGCGCACTGCCGCCCGGCGAGGCGCGCCCCGGCTTGGGGCGCCGAACCGCCGGTGGAGACGCGGATCTGCTCCTCGGGCAGGTCGCGCAGGAAGACCGGTTCGACGGCGGTGGCGGGCGGCTTCCGCTGAACGGTCTCCGTGTTCTCCGGCCGGTAGTAGCGTCCGCCGGGCACCTCCGTCGACACGTGCGCGACCAGCGCCCCGTTGAGCACGATGATGAACGCCGCGCCCACGACCGCGCTGAACCCTCCCGCGTTCAGCGTGAAGCTGCGGTTGTGGGTCATGTGCGCGTCCCGCCCGGCCGCCTGCGCGCTGATGCTCCCGCGCCCGGCACCGCTCGGCGCCGGCTGCCATGCGCCCCGCAGGACGATCACGGCCGTCAGCATCAGCGCACCGGCGAACCCGGCCCACACCCAGTCGCCGCCGAATATCCGGCCCGCCGCTCCGGCGCCCAGGCACAGCAGCAGCACCAGCACCGCCTTCAGCAGCGCACGGCGCGCACGGCGGGGGCGGGGCCCGCCCATGGACGCCTCCACTCCCACGCCGTCGCCCGATCGGGCCCTGGTCGTCATAGGTACAGATCCCTCCCCGCGATCGTCGAGTCGGAGATCCTCGCGTCCCCCCCGATGTTCAGGTAGACCCCGCTGGGCGGCCGCGGCGCGTCGCCCGCACGGTCGGCCGGACGTTCGACGGGCTCGCCGCCCTCGGCGGCCAGCCTCGCCGCGATCCCGTCCTCACAAGGCACATGGAGCCACGCCCGCAGCGTCGACTCCTTCTCCCTCACCACGGTGGGGTGGAAGGCGGCGGGGTCGAGGTCCTCGTAGCCGTACCCGACGACGGTCTTGTGGACGGTTTCGGAGAGCAGGTAGGCGACCGGGCCGTCCGCCTGCGCGAGGGCCGCCCTCAGGACGCGGGCCTCGTTCAGCCGGAAGGTCTCGTCGACGCCGGCACCGACGAACCCGTACTCGTCCTGGAACGCCTGCCCGATGTTGACCGCGACGCGCAGCCGCGGCGGGTGGGGTCCGGTGGGCGCCGTGCTCGACAACCGCAGCAGCCCGGAGACGATGACCTTCGGCGGCACCGGATCCGGCACCGAAAGCGGCCACAGCATGAGGACCCCGTCCCCCCGGTCGAGGTGGACGCACGCCGTCCACGCCGACCCCAGCGCCTGCTCCAGCCAGGCGTACATCTCCTGCCGCGCCCAGCGCCTCCCCATGTCGTTGCGGGACGCGCTGCCCTTCATATCGGCGACCGCCATCACCGCGGTCTGCGGATACTCGGTCATGCTCGGGCGACCTCCTGTGGTATCGCGAGCCGCATTTCGGCTCGGCCCCGCGGACTCCTGACCGAAAGGCGTCCGATTCGCCTTCATCTTGCTCAGTCCCCCCAAGGCGCGGGCGGCGTGCGGGCCGGGTAGCTTGTGCCCCGCTCCGGCAGGGAAGCGAAAATTTCCGCCATTCCCCATGAAACCGCAGGCCAGATAATTGATCACTGATCTTGAAAGGGCCGGCCCCGCGCACCGGAGGCCGGAGGAACGCAGGGAGATCGGCCGGGGAAATGGCGCACTTGCGCCATTCAGCACTTCCGCTGGCCGGCCTCCTCCAGGAGTCGCGCGAGCCCTGCGGGGTCGGCCACGCTGACGGTCCCGTGACCGGTGACGACGAGGCCGCGCCTCCTGAGCTCGGTCAGCGCCCGGACCACCGAGCTGCGCGACACCCCCAGCACCTCGGCGATCTCCCGCTGGAACCGGACCGGCGCCCCGCCCGCGCCGACGGCCGGGCGGGCCAGCAGGTTCGCCACCCGGACCAGCGTCGGCCCGCGGTCGGTCCCCCTGATCGCGTCGGCGCTGCGCAGCCGATGGGCCAGCACCCGCAGCAGCGCGCGGGTGATGCCCTCGTGCCGCCGCATCACCCGGTCGAACGCCTCGTGCGAGAGCTGCACGACCTGCCCCGGCCGGACGATCCGCACCGTGGCGGAGTGCGGCCGGCCGTCGACCAGCGACAGCTCGCCGAGGATGTCGCCCGGTACCCGCGACGCGAGCCACCGCTCCCCCTCGCACGCGCGCGTCACCACCTCCGCGTGCGCGGTCAACAGGATCGCGATCCTCGGTGAGCGGCGTCCCTCGCTGTAGATGCCGGCACCCGCCGGAACGAGCCGGACGACGCCGGCGGAGATCAGTTCCCGCTTTTCCTCGGCGCGCAACTGCTGAAGGAAAGGACGCCCCGCCAGCTCCCCGCCCATAAGCGACGTCATTCTCCTGGTACCTTCCTTATCGGCCGCCGTCGGCCGCAGTGGTCGCCCCTTTACCGCGCCCGCCCAGCGGGGGCCGGGGCCGTTCTCCTGTTGACGAGCATCGGACGAGCGTCGAATGAGCAATGACAGCCCGCGAAAGCGCCGGTGGAACATCGACCATGTCGCTGAGGACCTCGACCACGCCGACAAGGACGCCGACCACGGCGACGGGAGCGCCGGCCGGGCCGCCGAGGAATCCGCCCGCGCCGGCGGGGATTCCGGCGGCGCCGAACGTGCCGCCCTCCGGAACGGAGCCCGGCGCGCGGCGGCGCCCAAGCGCGTTCTCGTGATCGCGGACGAGTGGTTCCCCGCGCGCGGCGGCCTGAGCTCGCTCAACCGCCACCTGTGTGCGGCGCTGGCCGCGGCGGGGGCGGAGGTGCACTGCCTGGTGCCCGGCGCCTCCGCCGAGGAGCGGGCCGACGCGGCGGCTTCCGGCGTCCGCCTGCTGGAGGCGCGGCGGAGCCCCGGGACGAGCGAGCGCGAGGCTCTGATGCGCAGGCCGCCCCTCCCGCCGGGGACGGAGCCGGACGCGGTCATCGGGCACGGCCGGGTGACCGGCCCGATCGCGAACGCGGTCACCGAGGACCACTATCCCCGCGCCGCCCGGTTCCACCTCGTCCACATGGCCCCCGACGAGATCGAGTGGTACAAGCTCGACGGCGGGAACGACGCCGGCCTGCGGGCGGACACGCGCAGCCGCATCGAACTGGACCTCGCCCGCGACGCCACCGCCGCCGTGCCCGTGGGGCCGCGGCTGCACGGCTGGCTGGCGCGGGACCTGCCGGCGGGCCGCGACGGGCACCGCGCCAGGCTGATCCAGCTCGATCCGGGCTTCGACATGGCCGGGCCGCCCGAGCGCGGGATCCGGGCCGGTCGCCCGCTGGTCATGATCATGGGCCGGATGGACGACGTGCGGCTCAAGGGGGTGGATCTGGCCGCCAGGGCGATCGGCCGGGCGCGCGGGCTGTACGCGGGCGCCGCGGACTGGGAGCTGCTCGTGCGCGGAACCCCCGCCGGCACCGAGCAGGCGCTGCGCACGCAGGTGCTCGGCTGGATCGGCGACCCCTCCGCCTCCGTGACGGTGCGCCCGTACTCCGCCGAGACCGCCGCGATCCAGGAGGACCTGGACCGGGCCAGCCTGCTGCTGATGCCCTCCCTGGTGGAGGGCTACGGGCTGGTCGGGCACGAGGCGATCGTCAACGGGACGCCCGCGCTGATCAGCGCCAACAGCGGGCTGGCGGAGCAGGTGGCGAAGGTGGCGCCGGACCACGCCGGCGCGCTCGTCGTGCCGGTGCGGCACCGGGTGGAGGAGGACGTGCCCGCCTGGGGCCACCGCATCGCCGCGGTGATGGGCGACCGCGAGGCCGCCTTCGCCCGGGCGGCCCGCGCCCGCCGGGCCCTCGCCGAGAAGGCGAGCTGGGCCATGGCGGTCGACCGCCTGCTCACCGTCCTGTGACCGATCCGCCATGGCCCGCCTTCGCCCAACCGGCCTCCAGGAGAGCAGAAGGCGGGCCCGGTCCGGGCCGAGGCTGGAAGCCGCTGGACGGCTCTGGACGGCGGCGCCGCTAGGACGCCTCGTCCTCCGCCCCCGCACGGGCCGGGTCGGCGAGCGGTTGCCCCATCGCCTCGAACATGGCCGCCGCCTCCGCGCGGTACGTCCGGCCCAGGGCCGGGTTTCCGGCCGCCTCGTGGGCCGCGGCGAGGTCCCGCAGGACGTGCGCGGTCCAGAAGCGGTCGCCGAGCAGGCGGTCGAGCTCCAGCGACCGCTCGAACAGCGCGACCGCCTGTTCCGGCCGGTTCAGCCGCCGCTCGATCCGTCCGAGGCACCGCAGCGCGTCGGCCTCGCCCTCCGCGTAGCCGAGCCGCCGGTACAGGGCGAGAGCCCTGCGCCCGAGCGGCAGGGCCTCCTCGTGCCGGCCGAGCCGCTCGCGCTGCTTCGTCACGTGGGTCAGCCCGTCGGCGCGGGCCAGCAGGTCGCCGACCGCGGTGGACGCGCGCAGCGCCCGCTCCGCCTGCCCGAGCGCCTCGGGTAGGTCGCCCAGGGAGTCGTGCAGCCGGGTGAGCGACAGGTGCGCCTGGAAGACGCCCCTGGCGTCGCCGATGGCCGAGCACTCCGCCAGCGACGTCCGCAGCAGCGGCAGCGCCTCGTCCTGCCGGCCCAGCCTGGTCAGCCCGTCGCCGAGGAGCCGCATCGAGGTGGCCTGGACGGCGCGGTCCCCGGCGCGCAGCGCGGCCTCCAGCCCGATCCGGTGCAGCGCCACCCTCTCGGCGCGCCGCCCGCTGCGGCGCAGGAAGACGGTCGCGGCCCAGGCGAGCCCCCAGACGTGCCGGTCGAAGCCCTCGGCCGCGGCCTGCCTCATCGCGGCCTGGAGCGCGGGCATCTCGGCGGCGAACCACGCCATCGCCTCCGGCCGGTCCCGGAGCGGGGGGCCGGGGCGATCCGGGACGGCGGGCGGGAGGTCGGCCTCCCGGCACGGCTCGAGCGCCCGGGCGGCCCGGACCGCGGTGCCCAGGTAGTGGTCGAGGAGGCGCTCCGTCGCCTTCCCGCGTTCTTCCGCGGGGTCGCCGCCGGCCAGCTCGCGGGCGAACTCCCGCAGCAGGTCGTGGGCGGAGAACCGGCCGAGGGCACCCTCGGTGAGGAGGTTGGCGCGGGTCAGGGCGTCGAGTTCGGCGGCCGGCGGCCCGCCGGCGCCGAGCAGTGCCCGGCAGGCGTGGGCGTCGACGTCGGGGTAGGGCCCGATCAGCCGGAAGAGCCGGGCCGCCCGCTCGGGGAGCAACGCGTAGGAGGTGCGGAACACCGTGCGCGGGTCGAGGTCGAGGGAGCCCTCCCCCAGCGCGCCGAGCCGGTCGGGCGCCTCGCGTAACCGGGACGCGAGGGCGGCGAGCCGCCAGTCCGGGCGGTCGGCGGCGCGGGCCACGACCACGCATAGCGCGAGCGGCAGCCCGGCGCACAGGTCGATCAACTCGTCCGCGGCGCCGGTCTCGGCGGCGACCCGCGCCGGGCCGAGCCAGCGCCGCAGCAGCTCGCGCGCCTCCGCGCGGGGCAGCACCGGAACGGTGACGCGATGCGCGCCCTCCCGCACCACCAGGCCGTCGAGCCGGTCCCGGCTGGTGACGATCACCAGGCTGTGGCGGGTGCCGGGCAGCAGGGGCCGGACCTGGTCGGACGACCTCGCGTCGTCCAGCACGACCAGCGTCCTCCGGCCGGCCAGGAGGGTGCGGTAGAGCGCGCTCTTCTCGTCGAGGCCGTCCGGGATCGACTCCGGCGCGGCGCCCAGCGCGTGCAGGAACCGGTGCAGCGCCTCACCCGGGTCGAGCGGGCCCTCCGGATCGAAACCGCGCAGGTCGATGTGCAGTTGGCCGTCCGGGTAGCGCTCCTTCACCCGGTGCGCCCACCACAGGGCCAGCGTGGTCTTGCCGACCCCGGGCGCGCCGTCGATCGCGGCGATCGTCGTGGTGACGCCGCCCGGGTCCTCCAGCAGGGCCGCGAGCCGGGCGAGCTGGGCGTCCCGCCCGGTGAAGCGCTCCGTCACGCACGGCAGCTGGCGCGGCACCGCCGCCTCGGCGCCGCGCGGTCCGCGCTGCTGCGCGACCTCGATCTCGTCGCGCAGCGTGCTCAGCCGGCGGCGCGCCTCGCCGCCCGCGTCCAGGGCGGTGAGCAGCTGGTCGAGGACGGAGGTGGGCGGCAGCGTCGTGCCGTTCAGATAGGCGTAGACGCTGCTCCGCGAGACGTTGGTCCGCCGGGCCAGCTCCGCGCGGTCCACTCCGCGCCCCTGCCGCCGCTCCCGGTCGAAGAGGAGGTGGTTCAGCTGCTGGGCCAGCTCGCGCCGCATCTCCCCCGGGTCGTCGGCGGGCCTGCGAGACACCATGGCCCTCCGCGCTCGTCTCTCCCCACAGCGGGCTCAGCGTATTACGGGCCATTCCGGCTCAACCTCCCTTCGCGGTGACTTCGCTGGCCGGAAGAGGTCCGAGCGGCGCGGGGCCTCAGCGGCGGCCGCCGAACTCCCAGGCATGGACCTCGATGGCGGCGTAGCGGTCCTCGGTCAGGACGGCGCGGGCCGTGTCCGCGTCCGGGGCGCGGAGGAGGGCGGCCGTGCCGAGCCAGGCGGAGCCGTCGTCGGAGAGCAGGGGGCCGAAGGCGATCAGGTCGTCGTTCGGCGGCGCCTCCAGGTCGGCGGCCTCCCCCTCCCCCAGGCCGATGACGAGGAAGCGGTCGCCGCCGGTCCGGCCGCCGGGGAACTCCCACATCGTGCGGCCCAGCGTGTTGCGCCACCGGCGGATCATGACGTCCCGGTACGCCCCGGCCTGGTAGCACGGTTCGTCGAAGGCGAACTCGCGGGCCGCGGCGGGATCCGGCAGGTCGACGATGTGGACGCTGCCGGTGGCGTCGTCCCCCACGAAGGTGGGGCCCCGGGCGATCAGCTCCTTCTCGAACCGGTCCATGTAAGACCAGTGCTCCTCCAGCAGCTCGACGCGCAATCCTCCCGAGCCGGGACGGTCACGGTGATAGCAGAAGAATTCCATTCGTGATTTCTACCAGCTGCGGGGTCAGGCGGGCTCGCGCGGACTGACGGTCATGTGGATGTCCTCGGCGGCCCAGAGGACGAAGCGTTCGATGGGCGTGACCGTCCGGTCGGGCACCGGCCGGAACGCGAGGCGCTTGAGCAGGACGGCCAGGACGAGCTGGGCCTCGACCATCGCGAGCGCGGCGCCCTCGCAGCTGCGCGGGCCGATCCCGAAGGGGATGTAGGCGAGGCGCGGGCGCCCGGCCGACGCCTCCGGCGCGAACCGGCCGGGGTCGAACGTCTGCGGGTCGGGCCAGTGGTCGGGGTTCGTGTGCACGGCCCAGAACGGATAGAAGATCGTGGTGCCGGCCGGGACGGTGTACTCGCCGAGCACGATGTCCTCGGTCGCCTCCCGCGCGCCGTACGGTCCCGGCGGGTACAGCCGCATGGTCTCGCGGAGGACCATGTCCAGGTAGGTGAGCTGCTTGAGGTCGCCGTACTCGGGGACGGGGCGGTCGCCGAGCGCCCGGTCCAGCTCCTCGACGACGCGCTCGGCGGCGTCCGGGTGGCGGCCCAGCAGGTACAGCGTCCAGGAGATGGCGACGCCGGTGGTGTGGTGGGCGGCGAGCATCGTCATGAGGACCGTGTCGCGGATCCGCGCCGGGGACTCGCCCGCCTCGGCGAGGGCCGCGATGAGGTCGCTCCGGCCGGCCGGCTCGGAGCCGCGCTCGCGGTGCGCGGTGAGCACCTGGTCGACGGTGGCGCGCAGGTAGGCCAGGGCCTCCTGGGCGCGGCTACCCTCCCCGTCCCCGGCCTGGCCCATGTACTCGGTGAGGACGGTCTCGAACGCCGACACGACCCGCGCGGCCGAGTCCGGCGACTCCAGGCCGCTGCCGAGCGCGTACTGGCAGATCATGCGCAGCGACAGTTCGCTCAGGTCCTGCTGGAGCGCGATCGGGCCGTCATGCGCCTGCCAGCGGTCGGCCAGCTCGGCGGCCAGCGCGGTGAAGCGGGCGAAGTGCGCCTCGTGCGAGGGGCGCCCGGCCAGCACCGACAGCATCACCCGCCGCCAGGGGCCGTGCTCGTCCGCCGGGATCGTCTGCAGGTTGCCCGACTCCTGGAGCGGCGCCAGGAACTCGAACAGCCTCTCCGGCCGCTTGTTGATCTTCGCGGTGGCCTCCAGCAGCACCGGGTCGGCGACCGACACCGCGAGGCCGGCACCGGGCAGCGGGAACCGCACCACCGGCCCGTACTCGGCGTGCAGCCTCAACTGGTACTCGTGCAGCCCTCCGGCCGCCGCGATGGCGGCGGAGCCGTCGTCCCGGGCGGGCGGTCCCGGGATCTGGGAAGGGGTGCCGGCGTCGACTCGCATTCGCGCTCTCCCGCGTTGGCATCGTCGTTTCGGTTGTTTCCGAGTTGATCGCAATGCTTACATGTCACGGGTAACTTCGCGACATTTCCCGGGCGGAAAGTCGCGGCGCCGCAAGCCGGGGAGAGGACGCTGGACACCGTCGATCCGCACACGCCGAACGTTCCGCGAATGTACGACTACCTCCTGGGCGGGAAGGACAACTACGCCGCCGACCGGGAGGCCGTGGAGGAGGTCGTCCGGCACGCCCCCGACACCCCGCTCATGGCGCGCGAGAACCGCGCGTTCCTGCGGCGCGCGGTGCGGTTCCTCGCCGAGTCGGGGATCCGCCAGTTCATCGACATCGGCTCCGGCCTGCCCACCCAGGGCAACGTGCACGAGATCGCCCACCAGGTCGCGCCCGACGCCCGCGTCGTGTACGTCGACGTGGAGCCGGTCGTGCTGGTCCACGGGCGGGCGCTGCTGGCCGGGACGCCGCAGGTGACCGTCATCCAGGGCGACGCGCGCAGGCCGGGCGAGATCCTGGCCGACCCCGAGGTGACCGGGCTCATCGACTTCGACCGGCCGGTCGCCGTGCTGATGCTGGCGGTGCTGCACTTCATCGGCGACGGCGACGACCCGCCCGGGATCGTGGCGCGGCTCCGCGACGCGATCGCGCCCGGCAGCTACCTGGCGGTGTCGCACGTGACCGGCGACTTCGACGCCGACAAGCGGGTCCGGGACGCGGGCGCGGTGTACGAGCGGGCCACCTACCAGATCACCCTGCGCGGCCGCGCGGCCGTCACGCGGCTGTTCGACGGTTTCGAGCTCGTGGACCCGGGCCTTACGACCCTGTCGATGTGGCGCCCCGATCCGGGGACGACCGTGCCGCCGGCGGCGGACCGCCAATGGTGCTACGCGGGGGTGGGGCGAAAGCCCTGAAACTCGGATCCGCCGGCCATTGTGACGTGCTTTTCGGACAAGCCCGGCAAAATGGGTTAAGGACCCCTTGCAGGGATAGGGCGCTCCGCCTCGGCGCACCCCCTTCCACGCGGGGCGCGGTATGCGGGGAAGGCCGAGGCGCACGCCGGCATCGCATCGGCGCGCCGTTCCGAGGAGCGTTCCATCGGCGCGCCGATGGAACGCCTACGCCTTCCGTCCGCCGCGCAGGGCGCGAGGGAGGGCGGTGGCCGCGCGGCCGACCCTGAAGCTCACCGAGCCGCGGACGGCCTCCAGTTCCTTCTGGGCGCGGGCCAGCCTCTCCTCCGAACGCGCGAGCCGCTTCTCCGCCTGCGCGAGCCGCTCCTTCAGCCGGCCCGCCTCGTTGTAGGGGCGCGTCGCCCCCTTGCCCTTGAGGCGGACGAGCCGCCGTCCGGCGACCTGCTGGACCTCGTGCCAGGCGTCGTCCCGCGTCCCCAGCCAGTCGAGGAGGTCGTCCTGGACGGTGTCGGCGTCGCCCCACGTGCCGTAGAACTTCTGCGTCGTGACGCAGATCGGGCGCAGCCCGCCGGCGGCCACCGCGCCCCACACCGCCGCGGACACTCCGGGGGTGTGCTCGGACCGGTAGTCGTCGCACACGATCAGGCCCCCGGCGGGGAGCATCACGTGCGCCGCCTCGATGTCGGCCCGCACGTGCTCGTACAGGTGGGACGCGTCCACGTGCACGAACCGGCAGGTCTCGGGCTGGACGTGGTCCAGGATCAGCGAGGTCGGGCCCTGGACGATCTCGGGGAGGCGGTCGTGGAAGGCGCGGTAGTTCGACTCGAACGCCCGGCGGGTCAGGGTGGAGTACGACCCCTGCATCTCCGCCTGGTTGGAGTCGTCCGGCGCGTCGGTGTCGAACAGGTCGCACACCGTGAAGGTCTCGCCGTCCCGCAGGTGGCGTCCCATCAGGATGGCGCTCTTGCCGAGGTAGGAGCCGAGCTCCACCAGGTCCCCGCGCTCGCCGAGGCGCTCCTGGCGTTCCAGGAACCAGGTGAACAGGAGCTGGTCGAGCTTGGGGAACCACCCCTTGACGTCGTCGAGGGAGGAGGGGGCGGCGGGGGAGGCGGGGGGCGCGGTCTCTGGGCTGATCATGTACGGGGCTCCAACGTCGGGTTTCGGGAGCAGGGGACGCGAGACGAATTCGCCATGATAGGTGAGTCCCTCTTCATGGCAACAAAGCTGGATATCGGGCACTTGGCACCCTCGGTCCGCCCTGGTGGCCGCCGGTGGCGGGGCCCCGGCGGCCCCGAGCCGCCGGGGGCGCCGCCGGTGGGGCGCTGTTGACAGGGCGCTCACCCGGCCCGTAGCGTGCGGCTGATTCACGGTTGCCCGAGGGAAATCCGGTGAGATGCCGGTGCGGACGCGCCACTGTATCCGGGACGCCGATCCCGGGAGCCAGGTCGCTCGGGTGATCGCGACCTCATTGTCCGGGACGCGCTAGATCCCCTACGGAGGCTCCGTGAGCACGCTGTCGGCTCCGCACATCCCCCTCTCCCGCCTCGTTCCCTGGCTGCTCGCAGTGCCCGCGCTGCTGCTCCTCGGCTACCTCGTCCTCATGGACAACGGCGCCGTCTCGCAGACCGGCGGATACCTCCACGAGCTGATGCACGACGGGCGGCACCTGCTCGGCGTGCCCTGCCACTAGGCCGCCGCATGGTGCGCACCCTGCTGGTCAGGGGCCTGCTTCTGGGCCTGCTGGCCGGTCTCGTCGCGGGCGTCTTCGCCTTCGCGGTCGGCGAGCCCCGCGTGGACGACGCGATCGCCCTGGAGAAGGCCGCCGCGACGCACGAGCACGAGACCACGACACACGAGCACGAGACCGCGACACACGAACACGAGGGAGCACACGAGCACGGCGGGGAGGTCGGCCGCGGCACGCAGAAGGCCGGGCTCTTCCTCGCCACGGGCCTCTACGGGCTCGCGGTGGGCGGCGTCTTCGCGCTCGTCTTCGCGGGCCTGCGGGGACGCGTGGGGCCGCGCTCGGACGCCGGGCTCGCCCTCGCCGCCGCCGGGACGGCCTTCGCCGCCGTCATCGTCGTGCCGTTCCTGAAGTATCCGGCGAACCCGCCCGCGGTGGGCGATCCGGAGACGATCAACACCCGGACCGTGCTGTACCTGGCGATGATCGGGGTCGGGCTGCTGTCGACCGCGATCGCGGTGACGACGGCGCGAAGCGTGCGCGGCGGACCGTGGGCGCGCTGGCCCGCGGCCGTGCTGGCGTTCGTCGTCCCGGTGGCGGTGGCGTCGCTGCTCCTCCCGGCCGTGGACGAGGTACCGGACGGGTTCCCGGCCACGCTGCTGTGGCAGTTCCGCATCACCTCGCTGGGGACCCAGCTGGTGTTCTGGGCGTCCTTCGGAACCCTGTTCGGGTGGTTCTGCGACCGGGCCGCCCGTGCCCCGGCCCCGGCGTGAGCGGGCCGGGCTGACCGGGCTGCTGCTCGTCCGGCACGCCACGTCGGCGGGGATGCGGCAGGCCCGCTTCCCCGCCGGCGACGCCGCCGACCCGGCCGGCCTGGCCAGGGCGGAGGCGCTGGCGGGCGCGCTCCCGGACGGCGACGCGTGGACCTCGCCCGCCCGCGCCGCCCGGGAGACCTGCACCGCGCTCGGCCTCGCCGCCCGCCCGGTCGCGGCGCTCGCCGAGGCCGACCCGGGTACCTGGGCCGGCGTCCACTACGCGGACATCGCCCCGGACGCGCTGGCCGCCTGGCTGGCGGATCCGGACGCCGCGCCCCACGGCGGCGAGAGCCGGTCCGCCCTCGCGGCGCGGGTCGCGGCGTGGCTCGGCACCGGGCCGTCCGGCATCGCCGTCTGCGACGCGGGCGTGATCCGTGCCGCGCTCGCCCATGCGCTGCGCGTCGACGTCCTCGCGGCCGACCGGTTCGACGTCGCGCCGCTGTCCACCACGAGGCTCACCCCCGCCGGGAACGGCTGGCGGGTCGCCCACGTCAACCGGAAGGTCCAGGTGTGAACGTCGCCTATCCGTTCAGCGCCGTCGTCGGGCTGGACGACCTGAAGCTGGCGCTGCTGCTCAACGCCGTCTCGCCACGGGTGGGGGGTGTGCTGGTGCGCGGTGAGAAGGGCACGGCCAAGTCGACGATCGTGCGGGCCCTCGCCGGGCAGCTCCCCGCCGTGGACACGGTGGCGGGCTGCCGGTTCGCGTGCGACCCGGCGGCGCCCGACCCGTCCTGCCCGGACGGCCCGCACGAGCCGGGCGGACCGGCCGAGCGCCGGCCGTCCGCGCTGGTGGAGCTGCCGGTGGGCGCCTCGGAGGACCGGCTCGCCGGGTCGCTGGACGTCGAGCGGGCCCTGACCGAGGGCGTCAAGGCGTTCGAGCCGGGCCTGCTCGCGGCGGCGCACCGCGGCGTCCTGTACGTGGACGAGGTGAACCTGCTGCACGACCACCTGGTCGACCTGCTGCTGGACGCCGCCGCGCTCGGCACCTGCTACGTGGAGCGCGAGTCGGTGTCGGTGCGGCACGCGGCCCGGTTCCTGCTGGTCGGGACGATGAACCCCGAGGAGGGCGAGCTGCGTCCCCAGCTCCTCGACCGCTTCGGGCTGACGGTCGAGGTGCGGGCGTCGCGGGACCCGCGGGAGCGGGCCGAGGTCGTCCGGCGGCGGCTGGCCTTCGAGGCCGACCCCGCCGCGTTCGCCGCGCGCTGGCGGGACGCCGAGGCCGAACTGGCGGGGCGCATCGCGGCCGCGCGGGAGAGGCTCACCGGGGTCCGGCTGCCGGACGAGCGGCTGGAGCAGATCGCGGCCGTGTGCGCGGGCTTCGAGGTCGACGGTCTGCGCGCCGACCTCGTCACGGCGAACGCCGCGCTCGCGCACGCCGCGTGGCGGGGGCGCGACAAGGTGACGGCCGAGGACGTGCGCGCGGCCGCCCGGCTGTCGCTGCCGCACCGGCGCCGGCGGGACCCCTTCGACGCGCCGGGCCTGGACGAGTCGCTGCTCGACGAGCTGCTCGACAGCACCTCCCCCGGCGACGACCCTCCCCCGGACGGCGGAGGCGGCGGCGAGCCCTCTTCCCCTCCGCAGGGCGGAGGGCAGGGCCCGTCGCAGAACCCAAGCCCGGAGCAGGACACGAACAGGGAGCAGAACGCGAGCCGGGAGCAGAGCGCGAGCCCGTCACGGGACGCGAGCCCCGAGCGGAACGCAGGCTCGTCAGATGACGCGGGCCTGTCGCAGAACAGGGGCCCGTCGCAGGACGCGGACCTGGCGCAGGAGGAGCGGTCCGGCGGCGGGGGCGGCGAGCGGGTCGCCTCGGTCGCGGCGCCGCACGCGGTGCCGCTGCTGGAGGTGCCGGGCGTGGGCGAGGGCTCCGCGGGACGGCGGTCGCGGTCGCGGACGGCCCGGGGCCGGGTCACCGGGGCGCGCCGTCCGGCGGCGAAGGTCCGCGACCCCCACGTGGTGGCGACGCTGCTGGCCGCCGCACCGCGGCAGCGGGCGCGCGGCCGGTCCGGCGCGGGCCTCGTGCTGCGCCCGGACGACCTGCGGGAGGCGGTCCGCGAGGGCCGCGAGGGCAACCTGGTGCTGTTCGTCGTGGACGCCAGCGGCTCGATGGCCGCGCGCCGCCGCATGGAGACGGTGAAGACGGCCGTGCTGAGCCTGCTGCTGGACGCCTACCAGCGCCGCGACAAGGTCGGCCTGATCACCTTCCGGGGGCGCGCCGCCGACCTCGTCCTGCCGCCGACGTCGTCGGTCGAGGCGGGCGCGGCGCGGCTGCGGGCCCTGGCCACCGGGGGCCGCACGCCGCTCGCCGCCGGGCTCGCC